>JBJSZW010000229.1:0-6819 GCA_046090565.1 Gammaproteobacteria bacterium | reverse complement strand
GTCCTGAAAAATGAAATTTTTTATATTAAAATGTTAGGGATTAATATTAGACGCGGCGCTTCACCTCCATCTGAACCTTTGCCGGAGCAAGCGGTTACAGATGGAGCACTGCGCCGCATTTCGGTAGATATAATATCAAGTTAATATATATTATAATATATTTATTTTTAAAATGCTACTCTCAATTGCCAATTTTAGGTGATTTCTGATACCCTGCGAGCATGAATCAAATAAACCACCTGAATCCTCTGCCTATTAGCTTGTATATCCATTTTCCCTGGTGTGTTCGCAAATGCCCCTATTGCGATTTTAATTCCCATGCCTTAAAAACCGGAGGAAATAATAGTAGTAGTAATAATAGCAGTAGTATTCCCGAAAAAGCGTATATTGACAGCTTAATTCATGACTTCACTCAAAATTTAGAATACTTTCAGGGCCGAAGCATCCACAGCATTTTCATGGGTGGCGGCACACCCAGTTTATTCTCTGGCTCTGCTTTGGGTTATTTATTAGAAAAAATTCAGAAATTGGTTCCCATGCGGCCTGGCGCAGAAATCACCCTAGAAGCCAACCCAGGTAGGATTGAACATGATTCTTTCAAGGCCTATGCGCAAGCCGGCATTAATCGAATTTCCATTGGCGCCCAGAGTTTTAATCCCCAGCATTTAAAAACCCTAGGCCGAATACACGATACCCAGCACATCTACAAGGCTGTTCAAGAGCTTCAAAATGCGGGGATTTCGAATTTTAATTTGGATCTCATGTTTGGCCTGCCTCAACAAAATCTAGAAGAAGCTTTAGACGATTTAGAACAAGCAATTGCTCTCGGCCCTCACCATATCTCTTGGTATCAGTTAACTTTAGAGCCCAACACGCCCTTTTATTACAAGCCCCCCAAACATTTGCCGGATGAAGACTCCCTGATGGAATTACAAACCGCGGGGCAAGAGCTTTTAAAAAACAATGGCTTTTTACAATACGAAGTTTCAGCTTATGCCAAAGATTCTCCCCAATTCCAAAGCCAGCATAATCTAAATTATTGGCAATTTGGAGATTATTTGGGGATTGGTGCTGGCGCACATTCTAAAATAACTTTATTTAATGATATTAATCCTAAAATAATTCGTTTTAGCAAAGAAAAATTCCCCAATCAATACATGGCCGCTGCTGAAAAAAATTTAAATTATCCCGTAGACGATCTTGTTTTTGAATTTCTAATGAATAGCCTAAGATTAAAATCTGGACTTCTCATTCAGGATTTTTGCAACAGAACTTTCGAAACCAAGGATGATTTATTTAGAAGAATTCAGCCTTTTATAAAAAAAGAATTGCTTGAATTTAAACCAGAAAAACAATCCATTCAAGCCACAGATTTAGGTTTTATTTTTCTAGACAGCATACTCAGCCAATTATGATTTTAGCCTGTTTTCCAACACTTCTGTCATTTCCATTTCTGAAGCTAATTTTTTAGATTCTAATAAAGGCGTACTCAATAACATAGGCCCAGCATGAGCATACAAAATTTCAGAAGTCGCAGAATATTCGTGATCTCTTGTTGTTTTTGTTTTGTTAGTCTTATTAGCTCTTTCTTCTATCTTTCTCACTCGCTTTAAATTTTCTGCATTCGGCCTTTCTATGTTCTGTTTTATATTTTTTTTAAAAGCCTTGTAAAAGGCCTGTTTTTTAGAATCAGATTGCATTGAAAAACACAAAGACAAACAAATCCATTTGATTTTTTCATCTAATTTCTGATAAACCTCTAAAATATTAAAGCCCTTCAAAACCAAGTACCGATTTTTAAACAAAGAATCCCCTAATGTATTTAAATAAAGATATTCTGCTTCTAAATTTTTTTCTGAAATTTGATTTGCACGCATCTTTTCAAAAAAACTACCTGCAATATTAGCGCAAGGATTATTTGCTATATTTATTTCTATTCTTGAATCTAACACTCTGGCATTCAGTGCATCCATAATAAGCATCAAATCTTCTGTTTTTAGATTATTATTTTCTAGATTTAAGTTCGATATTTGAGTGTTTTTTTCTATTAAATAGTGCAAACTCTGTATCTTACTTCTTCCCTTTCCCTTTTTTTCACCAATGCCATGATTTGAAAAATTCAAAAGCCTAAGCCGCGAAGTCGGAAGCGCAAGGCGCTCGCAAAGAGCTGAAAAAGCCAAATTATCTAAATCATTGAAAGCAGTTGGGGGGCTTGGGTTCATAATGATATCATGCTATCATAGTCTGTATTCTATGTCTATTTAGTTTAAGAAAGGAGCATTTAAACATGCAAGCAGATATTTATACTTTTGAAGTTAAAACCATTGATGGAAAAATAATGAATTTATCTGAATATAAAAACAACGCAATCTTAATAGTTAATGTTGCTAGTAAATGCGGTTTTACCAAACAGTATGCGGGTTTAGAAGCTCTGTATCAAAAATACAAAAGCCAAAATTTTGTGATTTTAGGTTTTCCTTGCAATCAATTTGGCAGACAAGAACCCGGTACAGAAGTTGAAATTAAGGCTTTTTGTGAATTAAATTACCAAGTAAGCTTTCCCTTGTTTTCTAAAATTGAAGTGAATGGCAAAAATGCTCATCCCCTGTATCAATACCTTAAAACACAGGCCAAGGGCATATTAGGCTCTGCGGCCATCAAATGGAATTTTACAAAATTTCTGGTAAACAAAGAGGGCGCCGTTCTTAAGCGCTTTGCACCTGCAGACACCCCAGAAGAAATCGAGTCTGAAATTCAGGGGCTTTTATAGGAGAGCGTGCCTGAGCGCAGCGAGTTTAGCGACCGCAGGGAAAGACTTCTTTGGAAAGCTATATTAACTGCGCTGGGGTGCCTATATTGTGCCATTCTCCTGAATATAATTCCCCAGAAACCAGGCCTGCTTTAATAGGTGCCTGCATGATGTCTAAAAATTTGATGACCCCTGGTTCAAAGCTTTTAAAAATTTCCGGCCTTAGAACAGAAATTCCCGCATAATTATAATAATGTTTAGATTCAAAACTTAAGCAGCCCTGTTCTAGACCAAAATCACCCTTGGCATGAAATTCTGGATTCGGCACTAAAACCACATGTGCCGATTTATCTGAATTTTTTAAGACATTTTTTAATTGGCTATAATCATAAGCTGTGACTAAATCTCCACTCAAAGCCAAAAAAGGCTCATCGCCTAATACAGACAAGGCATTCACAATACCGCCCCCCCATTCTAGAGGAATCTCTTCCTGGGTATAACTGACTTTCAAACCCCATCGCCCCCCATCGCCTATGTATTCTTTTATTTTTGAGCCCAAATAACCCAAATTAATAATAATTTCTTGAAACCCAGTTTCTGCTAGGCGAATCAGTTGGTGTTCTATAATAGGTTTACCCCTAAAAGGCAACAAGGGCTTAGGCAGGGTTAGGGTGAGTGGCAACATACGTTTACCATAGCCTGCAGAAAGTAGCATCACACGCATGTTAGTACTCTATTTTCAAACCAAGCCTGCAAAACATGCAACTCTTTGTACATACTGCTCACTTCCAAAATATAATCTAAAATTCTAGGGATGTCTTTCAAATAGCGAGATTTACCATCTCTGTAATTCAAACGGGCAAAAACACCCAAAACTTTAATATGCCTTTGTAAACCCACCCAATCAAAAGCCTGTACCCAATCTTTGTCTAAAAAAGAAATATCTATGATCTTAGCCTTTAAAAGTTCGTCTCGAAAACGAAGCAACCAATCCAGTACCTGATACCTTGGCCAAGTGATATAACAATCTTTCAATAAAGAGGCCACATCATAGGTAATGGGCGCAAACATCGCATCCTGAAAATCAACAATGCCGGATAATTTTAAATCGCGACACAAAATATTCCTAGAATGAAAATCCATGTGTGAAACTACTTTGGGCAAGGCTTCAATAAAAGAAACCAGATGCGAATAAGTATTTCTAATTTCAGAATCCAGTTCTAAATTCAAATGTCGTTTTACATACCAGTCTTCAAAAACTTGGTACTGACCCCATAAAAATTCAGCATTCATCACCGGCAATACGGTACCTGAAATAAGAGGGTTCACCTGATGCAAGGGAACCAGAGCAGACAAAGCTTTTTTATACAAAAGATCTGCGGTATCAATAGATAACACATCCAAATATACCACTTGGCCCAAATCCTCTAAAATAGCCACCCTGTGGTTGGGATGAACAGCCAGCACTTCAGGCACTGGCAATTGGTGCAATTTGAAAGGCGCTTGAACACTTAGAAATAAATCCAAACTTTCATCCACATGTTCAACCAATATGTATGTCATTTCTGATTTGGCATACAATCTGCTGTAGCGCCTGTTACCTGCATCCCCTGGCATAGGGCTTAATGTGTGGGAACCTATCACTTGTGAAATCCAAGCACTTAGGTCTGATTGAACAGTACCCTGTTCTAAAATTTGTTGACTCACTTAGGAATACCTCTTAGCATATTCTGTATATGTATATCTTACACGCTAGCGTTTGTCGAAATATTAGTTTTATAACTTACTTAAATATTTTGGGTTTAGGCCTTTTGTTGTCTTCACCCAGTATTGCAGAAAATACCCAGCCTGACTTTCAGGATTGGATTTTACTGCCACCCAACTGTAGCCTCTGTGCTGGTAAGTATAAAGAAAATAATTTCAATAATCATCCAAATCATCTGAATACAGAATTTCAAATAGAAGCTCAACAAGCCCAATTGCTGGGGCTCGAAGCACTAATGAAAGGCGAAGTCTTTGCTACTCATGGCAAATCTCAACTAAAAGCCGATGAAGCACGGGTGATTCAAAATGAAACCAAGACCATAGAAAAAATTACCGCCAAAGGGCATGTCGATTTTTCAGAACCTGGTTTTCGTGTTTTAGGAGATTTTGCAGAATTTAAGCCACAAGCTAAAACCAAGCAAATTAAAAATGCCCACTATCGGCTCTATACACGCCATGCCAGGGGCCAGGCCCAAGAAATAAATACTTATGTTTCTAACAAACAAGAAGACAAAGCGAATTTAAGGCAAGCGACTTATAGCACCTGCGCACCAGGACAAAATACCTGGACTTTAAAAGCCAATACAGTCATCTTAAATAAAACATCCGGCCGTGGCCAAGCCCAGCATGCGAAATTTTATTTGTTTGATACCCCAGTATTTTACTGGCCCTATTTAGATTTTCCTTTGGATGATAGACGAACTTCTGGCTTTTTATTTCCAAGTTTCGCAAGTTCTAAACAACATGGCCTGGAATGGATCATACCCTATTACTGGAACATCGCTCCTAATTACGATGCCACCCTTTCTTGGCACAGCTACAGCAAACGCAACCAAGGTTTGGATTTAGAGACACGCTATTTGCAAAAAAATTGGGCAGGTCAATTTAATCTCGAATACCTACCCAATGATCGCCTTTACAAACGCTATGTAGCAGATAAAAAAGCTGATCCCCAAGGCATTGCCAAAAACGATCCCCGTTACCAGGGCCTAAAAGGCCAAAACCGTTATTTCCTACTCTGGAAACACCAGGGAACCTGGCAAGAAAGCAGCATCCCTGGCCAATTGGGCTTGAATCTTACCTTCAACAAGGCCAGCGATTCCAATTATTTACAGGACTTCAATTCAGACTTGGCTAGCAGCAATACGCAACAGCTTCTACAGCAAGCGAAATTCAATCATGGCTTGGACACTTGGAACACCCAAGTTAATTTCCAACAGTACCAAACCTTGCATCCCTTTGAAGGGGCAAGAACAGATAGCGTTTACCGACTCAGCCCCCAAATCTCAAGTAAGGCCAGTTTTGGTGAAGATTTGGTACTGCAGACCCCGATTGAATGGAGCAATTTCACCAGAAGACACAGCTACTACACCAATCAACCCTATACCACAGGGCAGCGCATTAATTTCAGGCCGAGCTTGAGCTGGCAGGCCTGGCAACGCCCTGGTTGGTTTATTAAACCGCGAGTTCAATTGGATTTCACAAGCTATGATCTCAGCCTGGATCAAAGCGCACAAAGCCTCAACAAGCCCACTAGCCCCCAACGCTTCTTGCCTATTCTTGATTTAGACAGCGGCCTGGTCTTTGAACGCGAAATTCAATTCAAACGCCCTTACCTACAAACTTTAGAGCCCCGTCTATATGGCCTCTGGGTACCCTACAAAGATCAAAATAATTTACCTATTTTTGATACTGGCCTAAGCAGCTTTGATTACAATTTATTGTATCGGGACAATCGTTTTGCTGGCTGGGATCGCTTGGGGGATACCAAGCAAATTACCCTAGGCCTGGGTTCCAGATTCATTAATCGCTCAACTGGTTTTGAAAAGGCCCACCTGGAACTGGGAGAAATTTTCTATTTTAATCATCGTCAAGTCACGCTTTGCGATAGCAAGGCGAATCCCAATTGTATTTTCAATGAACAACCCGATCACAAAGAAAAATTTTCTAATTTAGCCGGCTTGGCCGCCTTAAATATTCGTGAAGATTTAAGTTCCAGAGCCAATTTAGAATTCAGCCGTAAAGACAAAGTAGTTGAAAAATCTGGGTTCTACGTCCATTATCATCCCAGTTATGATGATCTATTAACCGCCTATATAGGCTATCAATACTTCAGAAAAGATCCCAACCAGGGCATTGATCCTTTCACCCAAAATTACCGTGCTCTCAAACAAATTGATACCGCGCTCAGCCTACCACTCAATATTCACTGGCGAGTATTGGGCCGTGTGCAATACAACATCGCCCAGAAATACACCCAGAACCTCTTATGGGCCCTAGAACACCAGGGTTGCTGTACTGCCATT
>JBJSZW010000228.1:0-7406 GCA_046090565.1 Gammaproteobacteria bacterium | reverse complement strand
GTGGAGCTGACATAAGACCTATCCGCAAGGTTGGCAGTGGCGACGAAGCAGAAATATCTGGGAGTAATCTCAGAAGCTCGGCACTTTAGTGCCGCAGTAAGTGTTCAAAGCAATCGTATTATTTCTAAAATAATTGATATCGCCTAATGTTTTTTCCACATTCTATGATCGAATGAAAATGGAATGGGCTTTGAACGTTGGATTTTTGAAAAATCTTTATGCAAAGGATTTAATAAGTAATTATATTCTCCAGGAATCAGAACAGAGGGAACTTTTAAAATAGCAGAATGGTTTTGATTGAACCAATTGGTGCCAAGATTCTTTGTAAGAATAATGGCCGGAGAAGCATTCCAATTTTTAGGCAAATCCGATTCATTAATTGTTTCGAAAGAAATAGTATTGGGAATTTTAGTATGCAGTGCTACAAATTCAATGGTCATGTTTTGTTCTAGATGAATAAATGTTTCCAGGGCAGCTAAAGATAGGCTGGCTGCGGTATACACTACAGGAATGCCGGCATGATGCCAACGTCCTTCGTACATTTTTGAACCATCCCCACTGAATGCAGTTTCAGCATATTTCTTTTTTACAATCCTCCAGGTCTCTAGCATTTTAGGAACCGATGCCATATTCAATACGGCCTAAGAATTGTTCAACTTCCCGAGCACCTGCGTTGGTATCTAAAAGTTGTAGAGGAATTTCTCCGTTTAAGGCTATTTTTGGGGTTTGTAGCCAATGTAATGCTGCATTCTTGTCTTCCAAAACCAAGAGGGCTAATGCATAAATTCGAACTAATCTGTAAATGCGATCCCCCTCTTCTTTATGCATTTTTTTCTGAGTTTTTCTACGCAACAGGGTTCTGGGGTTCAAGCCAAGAATACTGAGAACCTCTTTTTGGCTTAAGTCTAATTCCAAACAAATGGTTTCCAGTGTTCTAAATGGCAGCCCCGTTCGAATTAATTGGGCAATTTCAAGTTCAGATTCCAGTGGTTTTTTAGAATTCAAAAGATTGGATATGCACCCTAAGGTGTTATTTTCCAAGTATTGCATTATGCTTACCTTCGTTATTAAAAGCCATTTGTCCTAATTATAAGCGACAAATGGCTTCTTGTCAATATTTAAGAATGTGATGATAGATCCTAGATCCTTCCATTCTGCCCTAAGCATGGAATAAATATGCAGATCAATATCGATGCCATTTAGAAAAAAAGCACCACGCGCCTTGCCTTCATAGCTAAAATTAGCCTTTTCAGCCACGCGTTTCGAAGGTGTGTTCCCTTCTGGGACGGCCAGTTGAATACGATTCATGCGTTGATGTTTGAATCAAACGCAGATCAATATTTTTTCCAGAAATCATAAATGCCCCTAATTTTAATGGTTTAAATTTCAATATGAAGATGAATATTTTTTAAAGTCCAGGTATTTTCAGGGGCTTCAAAGCAAAGATAATGGGCCTCTCTACCCCAGTCGCTTAAAACAAAGCGTGAAGTTTCGGAACGTGGAATGTGTGTATGTCCATGAACGATAAAGTCAAACTGAAATTGCTGCTGCCAGCTGGCCATAATCTTGGTTTGAGGTTGATCGGAATAGATTTTTCGGTCCTTGGGTTGAGAGGAAATTTGACGCATTTTTTCTGCAAGGCGCTGGCGGTAATGTTTTGGAAGTTTGAAAAAAAGGGCTTTGAACAGTCTATTTTGAACCATAGAACGGTAAATAGCATAACTACAATCCTGATTACAGAGCAAATCCCCATGGCTGAGTAAGACGCGTTTCTCCCCAAGTTCTAGCAAATAAGGATCTGGCAGGAGTTGAAAGCTGTATTTGTTGGCCCAGGCCTTTGTGTTTAGAAAATCCCGGTTGCCGGGCATAAAATAAACAGGACAGCCCATATGTGCGAGTTTTTGCAGCTCCAAACAAATGGCTTTTTGAAAATCATTCTCAAGATCTTCCCCCACCCAGTATTCAAAGAAATCGCCCAAAATATACAGAGCAGAAAGCCCAGGTGCTGTTTTTGCAAGAAATTCTTGAAAAAGCTTGCTATTAGGGGCTTGGGCTTGGAGGAGGTGTACATCGGAAATAAACGCAGTAAGTTTGCTCATATCGGGTTATATGGGATTAATTTGGATGATAAAGAGTTTAATCTTGCAGATTTTGCTTGCCATAGTGTAGTATACCCTGATGTTTTATACAAAAGATACAGAATTTTATGAGCAATGATTTAAAAGATTTAAAAAATTTGAAAATTAAAACGCGTTTTGCACCCAGCCCAACGGGCCTGATGCATTTTGGGAATGTAAGAACAGCCCTGTTTAACTACTTGTATGCTGCCCAAAATCAGGGGATTTTTCTTTTACGTGTAGAAGATACAGACGAACAACGTTCCAGTGAAGAACATACCCAGGCACTGCTGGAAGATTTACGCTGGCTTTCTTTAGACTGGCAAGAAGGGCCCTTGTTTCAATCCCAGCGCGGGAATTTCTACGAAAAATATGCCCAAGAATTACTGCAATCTGGGCAGGCTTACAAATGCTTCTGTTCTGAAGAGCTTTTGAAAGTCACTCGAAAAATCCAGCTTTCCCAAGGCAAACCTCCCCGTTATCCAGGTACCTGCAGGCATTTAAGTGCAGCGGATATTCAGGCCAAAGAGGCCGCGGGTGAAAAACCGGTTTTGCGCTTTGTGGTGTCTGATCAAGCTGAAATTAAGTTTGTAGACCTGGTAAAAGGCCCCCAAAGTTTTCTGGGCAAGGACATTGGCGATTTTGTAATTGTTCGAGGCGATGGCAGCGCTTCTTTCATGTTTGCCAATATTATTGATGATGCCTTAATGGGCGTTACCCATGCCCTAAGGGGAGAGGATCACCTAACCAATACGCCCAGACAAATATTGCTGGCCCAGGCGCTCAAGTTACAGGCTCCTGAATACGGCCATTTCCCATTGATTTTGGGTCCGGATCACAGCCTTTTGTCTAAACGCAATGGCAGCCGTTCCATACGCGAACTGCGTGAAGAGGGCTTCTTACCCTTGGGATTACTGAATTATTTGGCAGGCTTTGGGCATCATTATACCGAGCAGCGTTTTAGAGATTTAAGCGCCTTGGTTCAGGATTTTAAGCTAGAATGTTTAAGCACTTCACCAGCCCATTATGATCCAGCGCAATTGAATTTTTGGCAGAAAGAAGCCGCTCATGGTTTAAACCTGGAAGAAACAAGGGCCTGGCTCAAGCTCGAACCCCAGGAAGATGCATTTTTGCATTTAGTAAAGCCCAATGTGGTGCTGCCCAGAGACTTAGACTTTTGGAAAGCTGTTTTTGAGCCCCAGGTTTTGGACTATTCAACAGAAGCAATGGCTGTATTTAAAGCTGCAGGCCCTGAATTTTTTAAAGCAGCCATGGCTCTATTAGAATCTCGTTTTGAATACCCCCACTTAATTCAGGCCCTGGCAGAACAAACCCAGAAAAAAGGAAAGGGCCTTTTCATGCCCCTGCGCCTAGCCTGGACAGGTTTAGAATATGGGCCGGAATTGGCGGGGATTCTAAATTTATTGGGCCCAGACAAGGCAATTTTGCGTCTAAAAGCAGGAGCTTTGCTATGCTAGAAATTTACAACAGCCTAAGCCGTCAAAAAGAAGTTTTCAAATCCATGGAACCTGGCAAGGTAGGCCTTTACGTTTGTGGTATTACGGTGTACGACTTTTGCCATATTGGCCATGCCAGAATGTTTTTAAGTTTCGATATGATTGTTCGTTACTTAAAATATTCGGGCTATACAGTAAATTTTATTAGAAATATTACCGATGTGGATGATAAAATCATCGATCGCGCAGCCAAAAAGCAAGAACCCTATCAAGCCCTGGCGCAACGATACATTGATTTTATGCATGAAGATTGCAGGCAATTGGGCTTATTAGCGCCGAATTTGGAACCGCGCGCAACAGAATACATGCAGGCCATGATTGATTTGATTTCGGATTTGATTGCCAAGGGTTATGCCTATGTGGGCAAGAACCAAGATGTTTATTATTCCGTTCGAAAATTTAAAGCCTATGGGGCTTTATCCGGCCAAACCTTGGATGATTTGATTTCAGGCTCTCGCGTAGAAGTGGAAAGCGCCAAGCAAGACCCCTTGGATTTTGTACTCTGGAAACAGGCCAAAGCAGGGGAGCCTTATTGGGATTCACCTTGGGGGCGAGGGCGACCAGGCTGGCACACTGAATGCTCTGCCATGTCTTTGGCCAATTTAGGGCAAACATTCGATATTCATGGAGGCGGCCCGGATTTAAAATTTCCGCATCATGAAAATGAACGTTGCCAATCAGAAGCATCAACAGGCTGCCAATTTGTGCATTATTGGATGCATACAGGCTTTTTGAATATCAATAACGATAAGATGTCAAAATCTTTGGATAATTTTGTGACGATCAAACAAGCCTTGGAAGCATTTCATCCGGAGGTGTTGCGTTATTTTATGCTGCAAGCGCATTATCGAGGGCCATTGGATTACAGCAAAGAACAATTAGAAAATGCGAAACAAGGCTTAAGCCGCTTGTATATTGCCCTGGCTGATCTAGAACTTTCTGAACAAGAACAGCAAGGCATTAAAAATACAAAAACAGGCTACACAGAAGCCTTTAATCAGGCCATGGACGATGATTTTAATACCCCAAAAGCTTTGGCTGTTTTATTTGAAATGGCGCGTGAATTGAATAAAAACGGGGATTTAACCTTGGCTAAAGAATTAAGAGCTTTGGGACAGGTTTTAGGATTTTTTCAGGATTCTTATGCAGGCTTTATGCATTATGGTTTAAAAAGCCAAGATTCTGATTTAACCATTGCTAAAATTGAAGCTTTAATTTTAGAACGTAATCAGGCCAGAGCAGATAAAAACTGGAAAAAATCAGACGAAATTAGGAATCAATTATTGAAAGAAGGGATTGTCTTGGAAGATTCTACGCAAAAAACAACTTGGAAAAAAATATAATTTAAGCTTATAATAGCAGAATGGTAAATTATTAGATTCTGTGTAATAATCTATTTTAAATTTATTTTTTAAACTGAAAAACTTAAAACAAAGGAGAAATACAACATGGCAGCAAAACGTAAAGCCAAAAAAGTCTTAAAAACTGCAAAGGCGACTAAAATTGTAAAAACTGTTAGTGTTAAAGTGAAAAAAACACCTGCTAAAAAAGCAACTAAAATGGAAAAAACAAGCACAAAGAAAGTAGCTAGCTTGAAAACCACTTTAAAAGCTGTAAAGCCTTCCAAAATCGGTAGCCCTTCCAAGGCTTATACTCAGTCTGAATTTTTGGCTACATTAACAAAAACCACCGGCTTGCCTAAACAATCCGTTAAATTGGTTTTAGAACAAATTCGATCCATCATCGAAGCTCATTTGAACAAAAGTGGTCCAGGCGTTTTTGCGTTCCCAGGCCTCATGAAAATGACAGTCAAAACAAAACCCGCAACCAAAGCACGTAAGGGCCTAAACCCTTTCACTGGTGAAGAAACCACCTTTAAGGCAAAACCTGCTCGTAAAGTAATCAAAATTAAAGCTTTGAAAAAATTAAAAGCCTTGGTTTAAATACTTAGAACTTTAAAACTCAGTCATGGCTCTTGCTCTGGCTGAGTTTTTCTTATTTTGAATAATAACAATAATTTAAAACTACTCGCACAGTATCTTTTTCAATTAAAACATTGGAAACGAATGCTTGTTACCATTATTTTGTGTGGCCTGGAATTGGCTGCTATTTTGTATTTCCCTGAAAAATTTGCAGATCTTCTGTCTGCTTCTCAAAATCCAGGAATAAAAATATTACTTATTTTAGTCCTATTTTGGATCTTTGAAAGATTAGGCCTGTATTTGCGCGAATTGTGTTTTTTCCCGATCATCAATAGCAGCATTCGCGATATGATTTTTGATGTGACTCAAAAAATACATGCCCTCCCCTATGCGGCCTATGAAAATCTACCCCTGCTTTCTATTTTAAGTGCCATAAAACGCGTGGGTTATACCGTGCGCTTGGTATTTAGGACGATCATACTGAGCCTCTTACCCAGCCTAATCAAGCTATTGGGGGTGATTGCTGTTTGCCAAGAAAAAATGCCAGCCTTAATTCTTGTCATATTAAGCTCTATGGTAGCCAGTAGTATTTTTATGATACTTTATTTGAAAAAATACTTAAAAGCCAGAAAAGAAGCTTGGCAAATAACGGATCGAGTTTCGGGCCATATAGGGGATCACCTAATGAATTCTATTTGGGTGCGCGAAAATCCAAAGGCTAGCTTTTCTGCTTTGTATGAAGACATGCAGATAGAATGGGGGGCTTGGAATCGTCAAAATGCCTATCAACAAGGGCTTGTGATCATCCATACTCTGATTTGGGGTGCAGGGCTTTTGTTCTTATTTTTGGAATACCATAGTATTGTTCAATTATTGCCGGCCAAAGCTATTTTTACGAGCTGCTATTTAGCATTCAAACATTTAATTTTAGATGCGAAAAGCCTGCCTGAACTCGCCATTGATTTAAATCAAATCACTGAAATTTTAGAAAAGCCAACTCAAACACAGCCTAATAGTAGCGCTAATAATAGTATTTTATGCCCTACAAATTCCGTATTATCCCAGCCTTATTTAAGGGCTGAAAATCTAAATGGCTGGTCCTTTCGCTTAAAACCCGGTGAAGTTTTGTTAATTCAGGGTAAAAGTGGGGTTGGAAAATCAACCCTTTTAAAAACCATGGCAGGCCTGTATCCCCCTCAAACAGGCAAGTTTTATTTTTCTGGCCGCATTGCTTATGTTCCACAGCATATCAAACTCTTTAATAAAACTTTGCATGAAAACTTAATTTATGGCTTGGAATCTTATGATCAGGATTTATTAGACAAGCTTTTAGAATGCTTTGAGTTAAAAAGCTTATTAAAATGTAATGGTTTATATAAATCCATAGGAGATTTTGGGATAAAATTAAGCGGTGGGGAACAGGCAAGGATTTATTTATTAAGAACCGTTTTAACAAAACCCGATTTGATTTTACTCGATGAAACTTTGCATGCCTTGGATTTTGGGCTGGAAATTAAGGTTATTCAATACTTAAAAACTATAATCCCATATATCATTTTAGTTTCACATCAATCAAATATAGGCCAGTATTGTGAGCTGCGTTTAATTTTAAACGAAGAGCCTGTTTTAAAATTAGATTATTCTTTAGAAGGCACGTAAAAAATGCGGTTATGTCCCGCGTGTTTGGCTTGGTAAAGGGCATAATCAGCGGCTTCGCTTAAATCCCAGGGTTGGGAAAAATTGGCATTTTCAATGCTGGAGATCCCAATGCTGGCTGTCATGATTTTTTCAGAGCCAGAGCTTGGATGTTCCAGGTGTAGATCATATATTTTTTGACGAACAGTTTCCAT
>JBJSZW010000227.1:0-4706 GCA_046090565.1 Gammaproteobacteria bacterium | reverse complement strand
CGCCTAATTTTAATACGCTATGGGTATATTATTCCAATTGCCAGAAAGATCCAATTCTAATGGCTTTTTTTCAGAGTTTTTTGTTTTTTTAGATGCAGACTGGAGGTAAAGTTTTGTTTTAAAATCTAGAGCTTTGTTTTTATAATCTAAAATGCCTTCGCCATCCAAAATATAATTGCTGTGAGCCAATTTAAAATTAGAATTTTTCAATAGATTATTCTGTAGTTTAAAATTACTGCTCACAGAAAGAAATTCGGTTTTAATATTTTTGCTTTGAACCAATTTGTTTTGAATTTCAGCCAATAAGCTTTGTATAGGATTTTTTTTAGGTGGGCTGTTTTGATTTTCGATGCTACTATGAATGCTTGTTAATAAAGTTTCAAGATCAAAGCCATTGAATTGGCCTGCTAGTAAATTATAATCGCCAGATATTTCTTCTTTATTGATGTTTAGGTTTATTTTTAAATCGGCGTCTATTAAATGATGGCTTAATTGATTGATTTGTTTTTTGGGTACAGAGGCTTGAATTTTTGTGTTGTTAAGTTCAAATTTGTTTTTAAAAAACTGCCCTTGGCCTTGGGCGCTTATTTGATGGCCTTCATAGTCTAGATTAATATTATTAATATTAATGAAATAATTATAATCAATAATAGGTTCAATGCTGCCAGAAGCTGTGATTCTGTTTTCTAAATCGGCGATTTCTAATGTTTTAAATAGAATTTCTTTGTCGTTCCATGCCATATCCAGGTTAATTTTGCAAGGAATTTTATGGTCTTGGTATTGAAAGTTCCCATTAAAACTTTCAGTTTGTGGGCTAATGGTTACAGTTTTATGGGTGCTTGAAATTAAAATGGGGCTTTTGCTTGTAAAATCGCTGATCGTTCTATTAAAACTTTGATTGGGAAGATGAAGGGACAATTCTGAAAATTTAAAGTTTTCAATTTCGAAATAAGCCTGGGTTTTTAGCCAGGTTTTAAAATAGACAGCCAAATTTTTAATAATAAGAGATTGATCTTGTTTGTAAATTTTAAGTTCAGGAATTTCTAGGCACAGCGGAAAAAATTTAAGCTCAATGTGAGCTGCTTTGATGTCGAATAATTTTTTTTCGCTGAGGTTATTTTCTTCAATTAAAGTTTGAACTTGATTCTTAACATTCACAAACAATTGGCTTGAAACAATAAACAAGAGCAAAATACCTGTAAATGCACCCAAGGCCCAATAAAATCTTTGATTAGAATCCGTAATCTTTTCCATGATTAACTTGATAATAATGGATCCCCACTCCCCTGTAAAATATGCTAGAATGCCCGCATCATGAAAAAACGAGAAATCAGAAGCTTTGTACGCAGAGAAGGCAAAAATTTTAAAAATTTGATGCAGTATTGGGAACGTCTTTGGCCTATTTATGGTCTTGAGATCCTAGATTTGGCCAGTTTAGAAAAGCCTTTGCATCTAGAGATTGGTTTTGGAACGGGAGAGGCTTTGTATGAAGCAGCCCAGATGGAGCCAGGTTTGGAATTTTTAGGAGTGGAAGTTTACCAAACAGGTGTATGCAAAGTTCTGAAATTATTAGAAGAATTTGGCCCCTTGCCTAATTTAAAGGTGGCCTGCGTAGATGCTGTGGAATTAATTCATGCCCTGAAGCCCAATAGTCTATTGCGCGTGCAGCTTTTGTTCCCCGATCCCTGGCCTAAGAAAAAACATCATAAAAGGCGATTGATTCAAACCAGCCTCTTTGATGATTTAATGGCTTCGAAATTAATATCAGGTGGACAAATTCGCATTCTAACAGATTGGGAAGATTATGCCTTGGATATTTTGGGTTTAGCCCAGGGACTCAAGGTATTTATTTTATTGCGGCATCAAATTTTTAGTCCTGAACAGGCCCGAGATTGTTTTAGAACAAAATTCGCCCAAAAAGGCATAGCAGCGGGGCGCAGTATTCACGAAATCGTTTTCAAAAAAATCTAGTTTATAATTTAGATATGCTAGATTCTCTTTTTTCCCAAGGCAGTTATTCTATTTTGATGTTGGCCATTTTGGCCATTACTATTATTTTGTTTATTTCTCAGGTAATACGACCAGATGTTGTTGCTGTTTTGGTGTTGGTCATGCTTGGACTGACAGGCCTATTACCCGTTGAACAATTGTATTCTGGCTTTTCCAATGAGGCAGTAATTTCCCTAATCAGTGTAATGATTATAAGCGCGGGCTTGGATAAAACGGGCCTAGCCATTCGTGCTTCACGTTTTATTTTGAATGTGAGTAAAGAAAAACCCAATCGCATTTTTAATTTAATGATGGTAACAGCTGGTGTTTTATCTAGCTTTATGCGAACCATGGGGGCTGTGTCTATTTTATTGCCTATTGTGACACGCATTAGCTTAAGAACAGGTATCGCCAAAGCTCGCTTGCTGATGCCTATGGCTTTTTGTGCTGTTTTAGGTGGGGCCATGACTGTGGTGGGTTCTGGTACTTTAATTATTTTGAACAGTATTTTAAACAATGTTCAGCAATTTTTACCCTACGAACGAAATTATAATTTAAACCCACTGAGTTTATTTGAAATTTTTCCCATAGGCTTGGCTTTTTTAAGTTCTGGAATTTTATATTTTAACTTTATTTCTAAGAAATTTTTTCCAGAAACAGAAAAGTTAACTCAACATGGCAGTCCCATGCAATATTTTAGCAAAACGTATAACAAGGGTGGTGAAATTTATGAATTAAAAATTCAAGCGAATAGTCCTCTTGTTAATTTAAATTTGAAAGATTTAGAAATACGTTTAGAAAACAGTTTATCTTTAATTGCTTTGTACAAAGACAAAACCAAAGAACTCAATGTTCCACCCCTTCGAAAAACGCAAATACAGGCAGGAGATTCAATTGCTTTAATGGGTCAAAAACAAAAAATTCTTGAATTTGCGAATTTGCATCAACTAAGAGTCGCTCAGAAATTAAATGTTTTTGCAGAATCTTTGAATCATACCCGTGCAGGTTTAAATGAAGTGGTTATTCCGCCAAGTTCAAGGTTGATCGGCCAACCGGTGTCTGAATTACACATGAGAAGAAATTACCAGGTCCAGGTTTTAGCTTTGTATCGAGATAATACCGTGTACAGCGGGGAAGATTTAAATACCATCAATTTAAAAGCAGGGGATACTTTAGGGGTTTTTTGCCGTTGGGATGCTTTTGCAGAATTTTCAAAAAATCCTGATTTTGTGGTTGTAACTTCTGTTTTTCCTCGCGAGGAAATTAGGCCCAGAAAATTACCGGCTGCTTTATTTTTTGCATTACTAACTTTATTTATGTTGATCTTCACAAAATATCCGGCTTCTGTCGTGCTTTTGTGTGGCGCAGCAGGCATGATTGCTTCGGGTGCTTTGTCTGTGGACGAGGCTTATAAAGCCGTGAGTTGGCAAACGGTTTTTTTAATCGCGGGTGTTTTACCCTTGGGCTTGGTCTTAGAGGCCTCTGGTATTTTTAACCATGTGCAAGATTATTTGTCTTTTTTAAAGCAGTTCAATCATTATTGGATTCAGCTTTTATTTGCTTTGTTGGCAACTTTTTGTTCCCTGGTGATATCCAATGTTGGTGCTACTGTTTTGTTGGTTCCCTTAGCCCTGAGCTTGGCTTCTAATTTTGGTTTGAGTCCGAAATTATTGGCAACCACTGTAGCCTTGAGTGCATCAAATACTTTTATTTTTATCAATAACCAAGTAAACACCTTGATCGCAGGCCCGGGTGGTTATACCAAACAAGATTTTTTAAAAATTGGCTCGGGCCTGATGGTGATTAATTGGCTTTTAATTATCTTTGTTTTGCCCCTGGTGTTTAAAGGCTAAAACTCAAGGCCCTGGTTGTATCTGCATCAGCTGTTTTCTCTGCTTTTGAGTCTAAAGTTTTAGAAGTGGAAGCTTCAAGTTGCTTTTCAAAAATATTCAAAATAAATTCTAGATCTGGAATGGTTTTGCCTTCTTTTTTGTATTCAATGCCCGTGCTCTTCATTTTTGCTTCCAAGCGAAGGCCTGGAATAATATCATCAAAAACAGCAGATTCACCTGTGTGTTGTTTGCCATTCACTTCAATCATTGCATTGCTTGCTGCTTGTATGCATACGAAATCATTCAAAGTTAAGGTGTTTGTGCCTACAACCAATTTGAATTCGCTAATGGAATTTTTTGGGCCTTGTTTTTGAGTTCTGATTTTTAAAAAGCTTAAGAATGCTAAATCAGTAATCTTAAAATGGATGCTTAAAAAATCTTGAATTTTTTCGTTTTTAGTTAAAAAACTAAGAAAATCAGAAAGAGGTTTTTTTCCACCAGCAATATTAATGGGAGCGCCGGTTTGAAATTTAATCTCACAAGATTCAACCGGGCTGGATAAATCGAGTTTTAAACTTTTTGGACTGAGTAGAACTTGAACTGCGGGTAGGGAATGGATTTTGACGCGGTGCGTGCCAGATTGGGCCGTTTTAGAATCTAAAATTGCCACAGATAAAAATTGATTAGAATCAAAGTTTTCAGGTAAATTATTGTTCAAGGAAAGTTCTAGATTTCTAGGCTCTGGGGTTTTTTCTTCGAATTTAGAACCAGAATCAGCGGCATGAGCTTTGGGGCTAGGCGCTTTTGGGGCGCTAGGGTTTGTGCCTAGGCTGAATAATAAGGGTGCACCTGTTGCTGCACTGCTTGCAATGGCTGCAGCGCTAG
>JBJSZW010000226.1:0-4517 GCA_046090565.1 Gammaproteobacteria bacterium | reverse complement strand
ACCCGCACTAAACATAATGGTCAGTGCCAACAGCAAGTAGGTGTTCCTAAGAACTTTGTTGGTTTCTAAAATGCTCTCGGTACGAGAGGAGTAAACAACGGTTCCTTGATCTCTAAAGACATCACGCATGGGTGTAGGCTCCCTTAAATTAGAATTAAGTTAAAAAATTGAAAACTACCTATATATCTAATTATATTACATTATGGCTCATGTTTTTCAAGTGGGGGGGGGTGGTCTGGGGGTTCGTTGGTGTATCTATCGGTAAAATCGCTTTAGTGCAACTGCTTTTCCTGAGCCGGTTTTGAAATATTTTTCTAAAGCCATAGCTTTTTCTTTTGTCTCTACCTGACTTCTGGGCGTGCCGCCCGAAGTTCGAAGAACGTAGGGTGGTGGCGGAGAGGCAGGGATTCGAACCCTGGGAGGGGGATCGCCCCTCAACGGTTTTCAAGACCGCCGCTTTAAACCGCTCAGCCACCTCTCCGTGGTTTGGATTATACCAGGAAATGATGATGAGAAAAAGCCAAGCGCTTTAAACTTTGGTTGAGAAGCTTTAGCTAAGCCCTAAAATTCCTCAATGTTCCGAATAATGGAACCCTGATACCCTTTTTTAAAGCCTAAGTATAGGCAAAGCCACATCAGGGTCCATTCCAAACCAATGATGAGAATAATTTTGGTATTGCTGAGCTGGACCAGGTTATTTTCCAAACACCAGGTGACACCATATACCATAAGAATCACGAGGCTTTCTAAAATCAGAGCAAGCATGAAACCTCCAAAAATATTACCAGCGCCTGAGAAGATGCGGCCTTGTTTGTAGCCCAGATTGCCTCCAAAAATAAAACCACTCAGCACCAAGGAAAGAAAAAAAGCAGCGGTGATTAAATTAACAGGTAAATCTTGAAACAGGCTTAAAGATATATTTGAATCCAGAGCAGCCCTTTCAGCAATGATGTTAAACAGCGCAATCATAAAACTATAGAGCCAAAAAGTGGGGGTGCTTGCTGTGATCCCTACCAAAAGGGCCATCACCAGGCCCGATCGAAGGATAGCTATTTTATCCATGAGCTTAAATTGATTAAGCAAATTATTGAGATGATTCATTGCTTGCACTGGAATAGTCCTCCACAAAATCGGCTAATAAGCGATAAAACGAAGAGGTGAGTTCCACACCCCTTAATTCGGCTTGTACTACAGATAACCATAGTTCAGCCGCGGCTTCTTTACAATTGGCATGTAGTACATAAGAGTCTGCTTTCAAAAGACGAGCAATTCGTGAGATCAAATTAGAATTGTTTTGATTGTGCTCTAGTGCCCTTAAGATAAGCGCATTATTGACTCCAAAAGTAGTTTCCAAAAAACTGGGATGGGCATAAGTTAAACTGATTCTATTCATGCCGAAGATATCTTTAAGCTCGATGCGTTCTCTGGCTCCAAAGAAAAATTTCTTAAAAGCATGTACTTTGTAAATCAAACGCACAGCCGCAATAGGAAAGATATCTAAAATACGATTAGCGGGAAGGTACTTTAAATTTTTTATTTCATCGCCTTTTCCTAAAGCCTGAATGGCATACAGGCGTTTTTTAATTTCTTTTTCTGTAAAATTTTTTATTTCTGTTTTTAATTCATCCATTTGCGCTTTATTAGGTTTGGGATAAATTTCAGGGTTGCTTTTAATAAATTTTTCAATAATAGTTTTGATGTATTTTTTGTGATCTAATTCTTCAATATCAAAAGGTAAATTGATTAATTTTAAAACAGAATTAAACTCTGTGTTTTTAAAATCAATAGAATTAACAAAAGATTCAAAAATAGGGCCATGGCGCACAAGCAATGCAAGTATTTTATGTCTGTCAAACAAAGGCTCTTTGAAGATCTGAACCAAAAAATCAATTTCTTCAGATTCTAAGTTCCGTAATTTTTTTGAAATTAAATTTAATTTGTAATCCTGTTCAATTAATCTGGAGGCTCTTAATCGGGATTGCAATAATTTTCTAACAACATCCATGTCTTTGGAAAATTTGTATTGATTCACGTCTTTTTGGGAATACTCGGTATTGGGGGTATTTAAGAATTTTTTACGAATGGCAGATTCAATGTCTGTTTCGATTTTATTTTTGGTGCCGGCTTGTAGCATGTAATCATTGATTTGTTTTTTAAAATCCTCAAGATTAATGTACTTTTGTTGCAATAATAAAAAGCTGCCATAAACAGGGTCTTCGTTAAAGTGTTCAATAATACCAAACAAGCTTTCTCGTCGCTCATTCACCAGGGCATATTTTTCATAAAAAGCCCCCTGTTTGTGAATACAAGAGATTGTATAGTGCTTGCTGGTATGTCTTTCTTCTAGAACTTTTAAACCAAAGCGGGACCATAAAATCACAATCACTTGGCGCAATATATCCGATGCATACTTGCTAGCGGTTTCTAATTCAACGATAATACTGTCGTTATCCAGGGAGTCTACACGAATATAGGGAAACTTATCTTTGTGTTCCATGTTTTAAATATAGTTGAAATAAAATAATCGAATATCTAGGTATTTTTTTTATGAAACCATCCCAAAACCCAGCAACTGCTATCAAAATATTAAGGCAAACCATTCGAAAGCACGACAAAGCTTACTATGTGCTGGATGCACCTGAAATTTCAGACGCTGAATATGATCAGCTGTTTTTAGAATTAAAAAATTTAGAAAAAAAATACCCAGAATTAATCGAGCCAGATTCTCCTACCCAAAGAGTAGGCGGCAGCCCACTCAAAGAATTTCAACAAATCAAACACCAGTACCCCATGTTGTCTTTGGATAATATTTTTGATGAACAAGGTTTTGAAGATTCTTGTACACGTGTTTTAAATAAATTGTCACAATCTCAAAATTTAGAATTTTTCCTAGAACCTAAATTCGATGGTCTGGCTGTGAGCTTGGTTTATAAAAATGGCCATTTATTGCAAGCAGCAACGCGTGGCGATGGTGCTGTCGGCGAGGACATCACTCAAAACATTAGAACAATCCCCTGTATTCCCCTAGCGGTAGAAACAAATTTAGAAATGCTGGAAGTCCGAGGTGAAGTGTACATGCCCAAGGCAGGTTTTGAAAAATTAAACCAAGCATTATTAAAGCAGGAAAAAAAGCAATTTGCCAATCCCAGAAATGCAGCGGCTGGCAGTTTAAGGCAATTGGATCCTAAAATAACCAAAAGCCGGCCCTTGTCTTTTTTTGCCTATGATTTGTATCTTGAAAATATTAAAATTTTAGAAGCTCAAAAAATACAAACTCAAGCTCAAAAAATAGCCTTTGTAAAAGCTTTAGGCTTTCCTGTTTCGGATTTGTCTGAAGTTTTAGAAGCTGAAAAAATACCTGCTTATTTTAAAAAAATATTAGAAACAAGGGAAAAATTAGCCTATGAAATAGATGGCATTGTGTTAAAAATAAATAATTTGGCATTACAAGCAGAACTCGGCTTTGTGTCGCGTGCTCCCAGATGGGCTTTGGCCTATAAATTTCCCGCGCAAATTGCAAAAACAAAATTATTGGATGTAGAATTTCAAGTAGGCAGAACAGGTGTGCTAAGCCCCGTGGCAAAATTAGAACCTGTGCATTTGGCAGGGGTGCGTGTTAGAAATGCAACTTTGCATAATTTAGACGAAATAGAAAGAAAAGACATCCGAATTGGGGATACAGTATGGCTAGAACGCGCAGGTGATGTGATTCCAGCCATAAAAAGCGTTGATTTAAACTTCAGGCCCGAAAATGCCAGAAAAATAGAAGCGCCCAAATTCTGCCCTTCTTGCAATCAGCCTACCACAAGGGCGCCTGGGGAGCCCTGGGTAAAATGCAACAATGCCCTGGCCTGCCCCAAGCAAGCTGCTCAAGCCATTATTCATTATGCTTCTAGAAAGGCCTTCAATATGGAAGGCCTAGGTAAAAAATTAATCGCCCGTTTTGTGGATTTAGGTTTATTAAAAACAGTTGCGGATTTGTATGCTCTAAAATACGAAAGCCTAGCAAATTTAGAAGGCTTAGGGGATAAATCGGCAAAAAATATTTTAGAGGCCATTGAAAACACAAAAAAAATCAGTTTTTCAAAATTTATTTATGCCCTAGGGATTCGGGAAGTAGGGGAAACAACGGCTTTTATCTTGGCTCAAAATTACGCAAATCTAGAGGCTCTGATGCAAGCCAATCTAGAACAATTGCAAGAAATCCAAGACATAGGCCCTGTGGTTGCACTGCATATTTTTAGTTTTTTTGAAAATTCAGGCAATCAGCAATTAATTCAAAATTTACTGGAATTTGGTGTAAATATACAATATGAAAATCAAAAAATAAATAATACCAATTTAAATTCCAAAATAGCAGGCAAAACTTTTGTAATTACAGGCAGTTTACAAACCATGTCTCGCGAAGAGGCAAAAGCTAGGCTTATTGCTCAAGGCGCAAAAGTACTAGAAAGCGTGAGTAAAAAACTAGATTATCTAATCCTTGGTGAAAACCCCGGTTCCAAACTGCAAAAAGC
>JBJSZW010000225.1:0-2542 GCA_046090565.1 Gammaproteobacteria bacterium | reverse complement strand
CAAATGCTGCCAATCGACAGGATCAGGCTTTTTCAGAATCACTTTCCCATGATCCCAAACAAATTCAACCAAATCATTTTTTTGCAAATGCAACCTTTGCCGAATAAAATTGGGTATAGTCACTTGATATTTTTGAGTTAATTTCGAACAATAAGACATAAAAAATCACCTGCCTAAAAATTGGGTCTTAAATATTTTATTTTTCTACCAGTCATACCAGGAGTATAGGTAATGCGGTAATACCTGTCAAACACTGCCCATTAAGCTGCCCTGTTAGATTGTTCCATAATCCAATGACGTATCGCATCTGGACATAATTCTAGGCCATTCGGCCAGGCTAAAGCCCCTTCCAGTACAAAACATTTGCCAAATAAATTGCCCCTTAATACTTCTGCCGCTAAATTTTTGGGCGAATTAAAAATATGCTTGAGTGATACCTGGCCTATAAAATTATCATTAAATTTTAATTTTATACTAAACGATTCAATCTCAATTTTTAATATTTTAGTGATTTTATTGCCTAATTTTTTATAGGCCTCATGATCTTCAGCACTGCCCCATTCGCCCAGTGTAGATTCTAAAGACTTCAAATGCTGCCAATCCACAGGATCAGGCTTTTTCAGAATCACTTTGCCATCGTCCCAAACAAATTCAAGCTAATCATTTTTTGCAAATACAACTTTTCCCGAATAAAATTGGGTATAGTCACTTGATATTTTTGAGTGAATTTCGAACAATAAGACATTAAAAACCACCTCGCCTAAAAATTTAGGCCTCAAATATTTTATTTTTCTACCAGTCATACTAAGAGTATACGTAATACCGTAATACCGTAATACCTGTCAAACACTATTACTACCTCAAAAAAGACACCTTGCTAAGCACCATTACCCTATTTTGAGCTTCTATTGGTCGGGCCTATTTCTTGAAGGTATTGTAGGTCTTGATTTATTATGGGTCTCTAATTGCGCCACTGCTGATTTTTTATCCATTAAGGCCTGGAAGCGTTCCTCTACATTCTGCTGGGGCTTTGCGCTGGTGCTCGCATTATCATCCATTGAAGCAGCGGCGGCAGCTGGCTGCCCTTCTGCTGAACCAGCTTCTGAGGCGCTGTTGCGACGAGCACTAGCGGCAGCTGCACGAGGCTTAGTATCGGAGGGGGAACCGTTGTGTACCCCCAACGCTATATGAGATCCATTTTCAGGCAATTCCAATTCTTTTCTTAATTCAGCCTTCATGGCCTCTTCCAAGTCTTTGTTATGCTTTGGCGGTTCTACCGTATAATTTAATCCGGCCCGAATCGCTTCTATCGCAAATTTAGCATACTGGGCCGCATCTTTTGGTTCCGCTAAAACAATGGTAATTTTAGCATTAGGCTTTGCGCGTTTTAAATTCACAATATTTTTTAAAATCATTTCTGTTGCTATTGCTTGGGAAGCATATTTCTTTTGATCAGCTGTTGTAGTATTGGTATCAGTAGGAACCGCATTCGCTGATTTGGCTGCTTCTTTTGGTTTAAGAATTTCAAATTTCAAAGATTTTGATGCTGGATCTGCTGCACCAACTCCACCTTTATGGACTTTGAATAATTCAACATCTGCTCCAATTCCCGTTGTGTCAGCGGCAGCCCGTGCGCTACTTTGCTGTTGTTGTCTCGACTTTAATTTAACAACAGTCGCCCCATTTTTTTCTTCCATTACAGAATGCTTAACAGCCCAACCAAAGCCACCTTCTTTCTTCCATTTATTTTCAAAAGCCTTTTCCAGTGCATGTTTAATATCTTGGTCGGATTCCTTATCGTCCTTATCGGAAATACCGTATTTTGCTAACTTTGCTTTGAATAATTTAGCTTCAGCCTCCTCTCCACCTGCTCCTTTTAAACGCATCACTCTATTTACCCACCCATCCTTTCTCCCTTCTTCTCCCTTTTTGGCCTTTTCAGATGAAGTTGGTTTGTTTTCAGCACTGTCTTTAGAATCAGAACCAGCAGTTGTTGCTGGGAGTACCGCTACCGTAGGGGACTGGGACTGCGTTGCACTTTGTGTATTCTCGGCTGTTTTTTCTGGCGTTTTGCTACTATCTGCTTCCTGTGGTTTAACTGCTTGCTTGTAGTAGTAGTTGCTTTCCTTCTCCCACAATTTATGTAAATCTTCTTTTTCATACTTAGGTTTTACTGGATCTGCCGAATCACCACCACTAACAACAATTGCTGACGCAGGAACTGCTTTTATGAATCGCGTTGGCACGCCTTCGTTTGATTCCAAATCCTTAGAAAATAACTTCAGTTTTATCTTATTAAATGCTGAGATTCCATAGGAAGGAACGCCAGTGCTATTCGCATCTGCTGCTGACGCAGCTTGAGTACTAGTTGATTGTAACTCGACGAGTTTTTGATGTTCTTTTTCTACCTGTTCTACCTGCGATTTTAATTTTTTTTCTAATTCACCTGAATCAGTAGCCATCTCACTTCTCACTTCGCGGTGTAGGTTGACCATTATCATCTACCGGTGGTGGTGCCTGTATCTTGGTCTCTAAATCTAAG
>JBJSZW010000224.1:0-6059 GCA_046090565.1 Gammaproteobacteria bacterium | reverse complement strand
GGGCAGGCAAGAAGGGGGGGGTAAACTCGCTATTGGTTGAACCATAAATCGCAACAAGTGGTTTTTGCAGAGCTGCAGCCAGGTGCATGAGGCCTGAATCATTGCTTAAAACCAATTGGACTTGAGTTAATTTAATTAAGGCCTGTTCTAGAGTCGTTTTTCCGGCCAAATTTCTTATTTTTGGCGCTAAATATTGAATATTGTCAGCAATCGCAGCATCTTTTTGATTGCCTAAAATTAATACTTCATAACCTCGGTTCAAGAAATGCTGGGCAACTTTTGCAAAATGCCGAGCGGGCCATTGTTTGGCAGGGCCAAACTCTGCACCTGGGCAAATGGCCAAAGCAGGCTGATCAGATTTAAGCAGCCGATGCTCTGTATTCACCAAAAGTTTAGGGTAAGGCAGAGGAAAATTTAAACGCCCTTTTTCATAAGCCAGTGCAATGAAACGGCTGAGCATGCTAGGGTATTTTGTTTGATTTAGACTGCGCCAATCATTCAAAAGGCCAATCCGGCATTCACCTAACCAGCCAATCCGTTTTGGGATTTTAGCTAAAAATGGAATCAGGGCAGATTTCCAAGAATTAGGTAATACATAGGCATGGCTGTATTGTTCTTGTTTTAAAGCTTGGCTAGATTTTAGGATGCCAGAAAGATTCAGTTTGCCATGAGCCACGGGGCTTTCAAAACTTTTTTGAATCTCGGACATGTGATTGAGGATATCACGCAAATAAGCCGGCGCAAGGGCATGAATGCTCTGAATTTTCGAGGCATAATTTTGAACCAGGGCTTGTACAAAGCCATGAGCCATGATGGCATCACCTAACCAATTTGGAAAAACGACTAAAATTTTCACGAATGTTTCTAATGTAAAATATATTCTGTATTACAGTAAGGACATTGTGCTTTGCCAGATTCATCAAGTGCTAAAAATACACGAGGATGAGCAGACCACAGGCTCATCTCTGGCATGGGGCAGGAGAGAGGAAGATCTTTGGATTGAATATAAACAAGGCTGTCCTGATTCTGTTTAGAATGCTTGATTTTATCTTCCGTCATATTACGTATCCTATGTGTTTGAGGGTTTTATTCAATGCCCCTTGGTTTTTAAAAATGACTTTTTCTGCTTTAGAGCCTAGGGCTTGCCTTAACATGGGGTTTTGCCACAGTTCTTCGAGTTGATGCGTCAATTCTTCTGCATTATAGATGATTCTTAGGGCTCCCGCCTCTGTAAGATGCTTAGAGATTTCTGCAAAATTTTGTAAGTATTGCCCTGTTAAAATGGGAATGCCAAATACAGCTGCTTCTAACATGTTATGACCACCAACAGAAACAAGGCTGCCACCGATAAAGGCAATACGGGAGATGCCATAAAATAACAAAAGCTCCCCAATAGAATCGACCAATAATACCGTTTCTTTTTCTAAGGGGGTGGATGTTTGAAGCTTGGAGCGCAGTAGGTAGGGTTCCCCTGCTTTGTTTAACAGAGTTTCTACTTCAGGGCAGCGTTCTGGATGCCTAGGGACTAATATTAGTAAAATCTTTTTATCAGGGTGTTTGCGTTTTAAGGCAGCTTGGCTTTTTAAAATTTGTTTTTCTTCTCCCGCATGGGTACTGGCAGCAATCCAAACCAAATCATAGCCTGCAACCAGGTTAGAAAAGAGTTGGATTTGAGGCAAAAGAGATTTTGGAATTTCTAAATCGTATTTGATATTCCCAGTTTGAATAATTTTGGAACGGCTAAATCCTAATTTTTCATATCTTTCTTGATCCAGCAGGGATTGAACACAGATTTGATCAATATTTTTGAATAAAATATTTAAAATGCCCTTGATTTTTTGATAACCCGCTTGGGATTTTTTAGCTAGTCTGGCATTGACAATGCAAACCTTAAGACCCAAGGCCTTGGCGCTTAGAATCATATTCGGCCAGATCTCAGTTTCTAGAATCAGCAAGGTTTTGGGTTGAAAGTTTCGAATAAACCTTTTGATTAAAATAGAGCTATCGAAAGGAATGTAAACATGTTGAACTTGGCCTGCGAATTCTGGTAAGGCCGCTTGGATTTTTGCAGAACCTGTTGGGGTAAGGGTGGTAAAAATAATTTTAAGCGGATTTTCATTTTTGGCTTGGAGTAAGCCTCGAACTAGGCTAATGCCAGCAATGGTTTCGCCCAGGGAAACCGCATGAATCCAAAGATCTGCTTTGAAATCCTGAAGGTTAGGAAGGCGGCTAGCAGGATAAATCGCCAGCCTTTCTCCCCAGCGTTCTTTGTAGGCAGGTAATTTACGACTTTTCCAGAGCAGGCGTAGGAATAATAGGGGTATGGCCAGGGTGATTAGGACATTATAAAGATAGATCAAGCTTTGCAAATTTTTTCTTACCGTATTGGATGGTATAAGTTTGGTTATTTTGGAGTTTAAGCTGTGGATCCTGAACTTTTTCCTGATTAATGCGCAAGCCACCTTGCTTAATAAGGCGAGTAACTTCCGAAGTACTGCTGGCCAAACCAGATTCTTTCAAGGCATGAGCCACCCAAACCTCAGGATCAGCTATTTGAAGTTTGATATTTTCAATTTGATCTGGAATTTCTTTTTTTCTAAACTTGCTGATAAAATCCTGTTCGGCAGCATCGGCCGCAGCTTGGCCATGAAAGCGTTCCACCAATTCCAGAGCTAATTGGATTTTAAAATCTCGGGGATTGGCCCCATCTAGGCAGGCCTGTTTAAAGGTTTCAATGGCAGTTTGGGGCTTGAAGCTTAAGAGTTCATAGTAGCGCCACATCAGGGAATCTGATATGGACATAATTTTACCAAACATGTTTTCTGGGGCATCTTGGATGGCAATGTAATTCCCTAAGGACTTGGACATTTTTTGAACGCCGTCTAGGCCTTCTAAAATAGGTAGGGTAAGAATCACTTGGGGTTCTTTTTGGTAAGATTTTTGAAGTTCCCGTCCTACCAGTAAATTAAATTTCTGATCCGTCCCCCCTAATTCAACATCAGCCTCTAGGGCGACTGAATCGTAGCCCTGTAATAAGGGGTATAAAAATTCATGGATGGCAATGGGCTGCTGATCTTTGTGGCGTTTACTAAAATCATCTCGTTCGAGCATGCGGGCGACTGTGTATTGGGCCGCTAACTTAATTAAACCTTCAGCGCCTAACTTAGAAAGCCAGCTGGAATTAAAAACCACCTGGGTACGTTTGGGATCCAATATTTTAAAAACCTGATCTTGGTAAGTTTGGGCATTTTTTAACACTTGTTCCGGACTTAAGGGCGGGCGTGTGGCCTGATTGCCCGTTGGATCGCCAATGCGGCCTGTGAAATCGCCAATCAAAAAATAGACCTCATGGCCTAAATCTTGAAAATGTTTGAGCTTATTCAAAAGCACCGTGTGCCCCAAATGCAAATCTGGGGCCGTGGGATCAAAACCTGCCTTAATTTTAAGGGGGCGGTTTTTTTTCAATTTGTTTTTAAATTCTTCCAAAGGTAGGATTTCTTCCGTACCCCTCATAATGAGTTCAAGTTGCTGTTCTACTGTAAAAGTCATAATAAAAGCCTCACATAGGGTCGATTTCGTATAATTAGCCTAATCTATTGATTTTATTTACAAAAATACAAAACAATAAAATTACTTTAGGACATCGCATCAAGAGGTATTTTCTTTCAAATAAAGGATTATTGCAATAATAGCCGACGACACTTGCTAATTAGGTATTTTTAAACTAGACTAAAACCGGTTTAATTAAATTAAAATTAGGTGGTTCATGCACACAGTTGGCGCGTTTGAAGCAAAAACCCATTTTTCGGCCCTATTGGAAGAGGTAGAAAAAGGCGATCAAATACTAATCACTAAGCATGGCCGTTTGGTGGCGAAATTAGTGCCTCCAAATACGAACAATAATAAAGAGGAAATACAACAAGCCATTGTTGAGCTTAAAAACTTTGCTGAAAAAAATATTTTAGGCATGGATTGGACAATTTTAAGGGATGAAGGGCGAAAATAAAATGAATTCAAAAATGCATTCGGATTTCGTATTAGATGCCTCGGTAGCCCTGGCTTGGTGTTTTGCAGATGAATCAACAGAAGCAACCAATCAATTGCTAGAAGCGGTTTTGATGCACAAGGCGCATGTGCCCAATCTTTTTCATTTGGAAATTTCGAATATTATTTTGAATGCAGTTCGAAGAAATAGAATTTCCTATGCGAGGATGACAAAGTACATCGAATTGCTGAATAAACTAGATCTTCAAATCGATTCAGAAACCAGCAACAGAGCTTTTCATGAGATCCTGCAACTTTCTTATTCACATGGGCTGACTACTTACGATGCGGCGTATTTGGAGTTATCTTTACGTTTGGGCCTGCCTTTGGCAAGTCGGGACAAGGTTTTGTGCAAGGTGGCTAAAAATTTGGGTGTTGCCTTGGCTTGCTAGATCTGGGGCTAGACCTAGTTAAGAATTAAGAAATTTTGATTTATTGGGCTGAGTATAATATAATTATATTGGGCCCGATTTTATCTTATTTTAATATATTGGGCCTAGTATATTAATATGGATAAAGTATGAACAATAAAATTGTTGGTAGAGTTTCAGAATTACAAGAACTAAAAGATGCTTTTTTATCGAATAAAGCCGAATTTATTGCTTTATATGGCAGGCGTCGAATCGGAAAAACCTATTTGGTACACAACTACTTTAGCAAGCAAAAATGCATTTATTTTCATGCTGTTGGTTTGCAAAAAGGAACTCTAAAAAATCAATTGAAAAATTTTACCGATGCCATATCAGAAACTTTTTATGACAACGAGCCTATTCAGGCCGCTAATTCCTGGTTAGAAGCTTTTGCAAGATTAACAAAATCCATAGACTCTTTTAATGAAAAAAATAAAGCAAAAAATAAAATAATTCTGTTTTTAGATGAATTGCCTTGGATGGTAACTCAAAAATCAGGATTTTTAGAAGCGCTAGATTATTATTGGAATAGAAATTGGTCGAACAATTCTAATATAAAACTTATTGTTTGCGGCTCTTCAGCATCCTGGATCATTCGTAAAATTATTTATAATAAAGGCGGTTTACATAATCGAGTCACTAGACAAATCATATTAAAACCATTTTCTTTGTGTGAAGTTCAAGAATATCTAAACAGCATGGCCTGTAAATATACTCATAATCAAATATTAGAATTGTATATGGCGATGGGTGGGATTCCTTTTTATTTAAATGGAATTAGAAAAAATCTTTCGGCCATGCAAAACATCGATCATTTGTTTTTTAATAAAGAAGGTTTGCTTTTTGATGAATTTGATAAATTATTTTCATCTTTATTTAAAGAAGCCAAATCTTATATAGAAATTATTAGAATAATCGCCCAAGCACGCTACGGCATTTCGAGATCCGAGTTAGAAAAAAAATGCAAATTATCCGAAGCCGGAGGCTCATTCAGTGAAAAATTAAAGGCCCTGGAAGATACTGGATTTATATTGTCTTTTTTACCTTTTGAACACCAGAAAAAAGGACTTTATTATAAAGTAATCGACGAATATTCATTGTTTTATTTACAGTGGATTGAACCCAAGAGAAAAGATGCTTTTATTAAAATTGAACAAGGTTTGAGCTTTTGGGAAAGTCATTACAAAACCCCGGCTTGGTACAGTTGGGCAGGATACGCTTTTGAAGCCATTTGTTACAAACATTTGTTCATTATTCGTAAGGTATTGAATATCCCAGCAGGCAGCCGATCCGCAACTTGGAAGTATCATGTTCGAAATAAAGAAGAAGATGGCGCTCAAATCGATTTGTTATTTGATAGAGAAGACCAAGCATGCACCCTTTGTGAAATAAAATATACTGATGAACCCTATGTTTTAACTAAAGAACAAGCTAAAAATTTACAAAACAAAGAACGTGTTTTCATCAAAGAAACAAAAACAAATAAACAGATATTTTTTTCAATGATAACCGCAAACGGTATTAAACAAAACATGTATTCTGAGGAGCTTATAACAAGCGTGGTAAGTGGCCAGGATTTTTTTACCAAAAACAAGCGTAAAGCCC
>JBJSZW010000223.1:0-6168 GCA_046090565.1 Gammaproteobacteria bacterium | reverse complement strand
TTATCGATCACCACAAAATCAATACGGCGATTGGAAAGCTTTCTTAAGTTATTTTCATCGCTCACGGATTCTTCTTTTTTCAAGTAATTGGCTTTGTCGAAGACTTCTGTGTTCACATAATCTCGAACCACACCAAAATTGTACTGTTTGAGATCTTTGAGCGCTTGTTCTTGATTCATTCTGGGATCGACTGAAAAGGCTATTCTAAAATCTTTGCGTTTATAAAGCCCCAAAGGCCCGCCAGGAAAAGCATCGGATAATTTGCACCAATCATGCGCTACAAAATATTCAGGAAAATAGCCATCTGTTTCCCCTGCTTTGGCTGCACTCACGGTTCTGGCCCAAGGAAAAAATAAAATCTGAACCTCGTAGCCTGCTTCTTTCATTACCGCTTGGATAATATCGTAAACATAGCCTTTCTTTCCGCTTTCTGGATCAAGCTTTTCTGCAATATAAGGTGGCCAATCTAGGGTACTTAATTTGATCAGGGGTTTATCCGCCCAGCTTAAAACAGAAAAAAGGCCTAAGCAAAGAATTAGAATTTTGTTCAGCATTTTATTTATCGTCCTTAATTTAAATATTCTTCACATAAAAGTGACAGCGGCTTTTATCCCAGGAACAATCTACATCTATTACTTCTTTCAAGGTAAAATTTTTGCAAGGCAGGGCTTTTAAGCTAAAAATACAGCGTATATTTGGGTTTGCATCTACCATGTTGGCTATGTCCTGCAAAAGTTCATCACTAAAACAGGTGGAACAAGTATACACCATACTGGCTCTTGAAATATCTGTATCTAGAAAATTGGATTCATAGAAATCAATGCTTCGGCCATGTTCAAACAAAACGGGAAAATCTTTTTGAATTTGTGCCTGTATTTTTCGGGCAGAAGCCGAACGCAAGGGATTGGCTACAACCCCAAAGGCTTCTTTTACAGCAGTTTTCATAAAGACTTGGGCTACTACTTTGCCTATGCCTGAGCCTAAATCACAGAAAATATCGTCCGGCGTTATTTCAATTTTGCTTAAGAGCAAATCAATACTTTCGTATTTGATCTCACCATAAGTTAAAAATACTTTTTCTTCTTTGTGCTTTTCTTTTTCACCCGCTTCATAGCTGATAAAGCCTGTGAGATCGCTATAAGCGCTGTCTAGGTATTCTTTACAAAGCTTGTCAAAATTAATTTCAGGCATCTAAGATTGCTCCAGTTTCTTGGTTTAACCCAGCACTCACTTTGGGCAGAGTTACGCCGGTTTGGCCCTGGTACTTCCCTGATCTGTCTTTATAAGACACTTCACAAAGTTCATCGGATTCAAAAAAAAGCATTTGGGCAACGCCCTCACCAGCATAGATTTTAGCCGGCAATGGGGTGGTGTTTGAAAATTCCAAAGTTACATGCCCTTCCCATTCTGGTTCTAAAGGCGTAACGTTTACAATAATACCACAGCGCGCATAAGTGGATTTGCCCACACAAATGGTTAAAATATTTCTAGGAATTCGAAAATATTCTACCGTTCTGGCCAATGCAAAAGAATTCGGTGGAATAATACAAACTTCTGATCTTAGGCTTACAAAGCTATTTTCATCAAAATTTTTAGGATCCACAATGGCTGAATTGATATTGGTAAATATTTTAAATTCATTGGCACAACGCACATCATAACCATAGCTGGATACGCCATAGGAAATAATGCCGTTTCGCACTTGTTTGTTCACAAAAGGCTGAATCATGCCCTGTTCTTGGGACATGCGTTGAATCCAACGATCGGATTTAATACTCATGAATTAATACTCACAGTCATAAAGGCTAAAGATTTGGCTCGAGGTTGTAAAGACAGCCTGGCAGTGGTTTTAAGGGCTAATTCTTGATAGCTGGCTTTTAATTTTTCCGCAGAATGTTCTAAGGGGATTTGAGCCAATAAAGGCACTTGGTAGGCCTCTGCCAAGGCCTGCCCGCCCCCGCTACCAAAAACAGCATGCGCATGGCTACAATGTTGGCAATGAAAGCTGCTCATGTTTTCCACCACCCCCAAAACTTTTACGCCAGTTTTTAGAAACATGGCCAGGGCTTTTTTGGCGTCCATCACTGCTAATTCTTGGGGCGTTGTAATAATTAGGGCACCTGTGACGGGAATTTTCTGTACCAAGCTTAAGGCAATATCCCCTGTTCCTGGGGGCATGTCGATGATCAAATAATCTAAATCTGGCCAGGCAGTTTGATGAAACATTTGCTGCAAGGCACTGCTGACCATGGGCCCACGCCAAATCACTGGAGATTCCTCTTCCATTAGGTAGCTGATAGACATGGTCTGCAAGCCCAAATATTCTATGGGCTCTAAGGATTGGCCATTGATCAAAGCTTTTCTGCCCTGATGTTGCAGTAAAGTTGGCTGGCTGGGACCATAAATGTCCGCATCCAAGAGCCCAACTTTCAGGCCCTGTTCTAAAAGGCTTAAAGCCAAATTCAGAGCCACCGTAGATTTACCCACGCCCCCCTTCCCAGAAGCCACTGCAATGGTATTTTTAACCCTTTTGCTTAAAGGCAGATCGTTTTGTACCACATGCCTGCGTATCACTGAATTTATTTTAAGATTAATTTTTTTATTTAATTTTGTTTTTAGGTAAGTTTCAAAAAAATCTTGCTGCGTTTGATTCAATGGGTAGCCCAATTCCAAATTCAGATTTAAAACACCAGATTCCAGCATTTGGCAAGTTTTTACACTGCCCTGTTCAATTAAATCACAGCCCGTAAAGGGATCTGCGATGTTTCTTAGGGATTGCAAAGCATCAAGCATAATAGGGATTGGTTCCACTTTTATGATCCGTCGTGTCTCGCACTTCTAGGATTTCTGGGAAACGCTCTTTCAAGGTTTTTTCAATGCCCTGCTTTAAGGTTTGTGCCGCCATGCCACAACCCTGGCAGCCTCCACTGAATTTTAATACGGCCACCACTTGGTTTTGCACTTCTTCTAGAAGAGAAACCAAGCTCACGCTGCCGCCATGGGAAGCCAAGCCTGGGCAGATTTCATCTTCTAAAACAAATTCGATTCTTTCCCTTAAAGAAGCATCGGGACTTAGTTTAGGACCTTGCAAATGGGGTGCTGAGATAGCCAAATGGCCATTTAGGCCTTCTTCATCGTATTTGTAATCAATTTTAGCATCTGCCAGGGCACTTAAGGCGCCATGGGCGATGTAGAACTTAAAACCCTGCAGATCTATTACAAAATCATTGTTTAATTCTTCACCTGCGGGGCAAAAAGTAATGTCTACTTCAGCCCTGGAGGTTTTAGGATTTTTGACTTGCAAGCGAATGTTTAAATTTGCCAAGCCTTCTTGTTCAATCAAGCTCTTAAAATGGGCCTCGGCCGCCTCTGTGATTGTTAAATCTAATAAATTTTGCATCTTAATTTTGCAACTCCAGTAAATAATCGAATAAAAGGGGCATGGGCCGGGCAGTGGATTGCCTGGTTCTACCATCTGGTTTATAGGCCGTGCCTGCTACGTCCAAATGGGCCCAAACATTGCCTTCTTTAATAAAGCGCTGTAAAAAACAGGCTGCGGTAATAGAACCTGCATCTGGGCCACCAATATTGGCCATGTCTGCAATGTTGGTATTCAAGAATTCTTGATAATCATCCCAAAGGGGCAATTGCCAGCATTTGTCGCCACTGTTTAGACCGGACTCATAGAGCTTGGCAGCAAATTTATCCTGGTTACTGAACAGGCCGCTGGCAACACGGCCTAATGCTACCACGCAGGCCCCTGTTAGGGTTGCGATATCAATATAGGCCTGGGGATTGTAGGCTTTGTATTGATCCTGCACGTAGGCTAAGGCATCGCACAAAACCAAGCGGCCTTCGGCATCTGTATTTAAAATTTCTACGCTTAAGCCTGCATAGGTTTTGATCACATCATCTGGCCTGGCAGCGGATCCACCGGGCATGTTTTCCGCCAGGGCCAAAACGCCAATAATACTGACATCTAATTTGGCTTGGGCCGCGGCCTTCATTAGGCCTAATACAGCCGCAGAACCGCTCATGTCGTATTTCATATTGGGCATAGAGCTGGCAGGTTTTAAAGAGTTACCACCTGTATCATATGTAATGCCCTTGCCCACCAAAACCAGGGGAGCCTGTTTTTTAGTGGAATTTTTGTTCAAATTATATTCTAAAACCACCAGATAAGGCGGGTTCACGCTGCCCTGGCCCACCGCTAAAATTGCACCCATGCCTAATCTTTCTAGATCTTTCTGGTTCAATATTTTGATGGACAGCTTTTTGTGTTGGTTTGAAAATTCTTTGGCTTTTTTCACCACATAAGCTGGGTTACAAATATTAGGCGGCATATTGGCCAAATCTTTCATGAAATTCATGCCTGCCGCCAGGGCCATGCCTTGATCCAAACCGGTTTGAATAGCTGTTTGATCAGCTTTGTTTTCTGCCAAAACCAAAACTTTTTTTAAGGCGAGTGCTTGTGGCTTTTCTTTACAAAAGGCTTTGAATTTATAAATAGCATCATGTGCGGTTTCAACCAATAAACGCCCCTGCAAGCTTAAATTAACTTTGGATTCTGGTGCTGTGAATTGCGTGAAGACTTGCTTAAAATTTAAGTTTGAAATTTCTTGAAACGATTTTTTAAAGCTGTCTTTTAGGCTTAAGCTGGTTATTTTTTCTTTGGGCCCCAGGCCTACGAGCAAGTAATTTTCGCCTTCCAGATGAATCTTCAGCATTTGGCCAGCCTTGGCCTTAAAACGTTGTTGCTCTGTAATTTTCAGCATTTTAGAGCCTGATTTCAGGGCTTTGAATTGCTGTTCCAGGCCTTGGGCCAGACAATAGATAAGCCGCAAGCTGTCTGAGGCTAAGTGGGAAAATTCTTGGGCTTTTATCGCATTAAAAATCATCGTGTTTAGATCCTTCCATGACAATGTTTGTATTTTTTACCAGAACCACAGGGGCAACTTTCATTGCGTCCCACTTTTTCAGAGGCTCTTTCATAGGTTCTAGAAGCTTCAGCTGTTTCTGTTGAAGTATCAGAATCTCCTGTGGGAATAGCCTGCACTGCATCATGTCTATATTCTAGCTTAGTTTCCACTTCCCGGGATCTTGCTTCAAAATTTTGAGTTTGTATGGCGATTAATACTCTTACGCCATCCAATTTGATGTTTTCCAAAAGATTTTGGAAAAGCAAGAAAGCCTCGCGCTTGTATTCTTGTTTGGGATCTTTTTGAGCATAGCCACGCAAATGAATACCCTGTCTTAAGTGCTCCATAGTAGCCAAATGCTCTTTCCAACGCATGTCTAGAACATTCAACATCAAATGCTTTTCTAAGCCCCGCATGGATTCTGAGCCCATCAAGTTTTCTTTTTCAGCCCAAACCTGATTAAAAGCGCTGAGCAAACGATCGTGAAGCACATGGGTGTCCACACTGGGATCGCTTTGGAACCAGGCTTCTAAATCTAGGTTTAATTTAAATTCACGCTCTAAGCGCTGATTTAAGGCCTTCAAATCCCAATTTTCAGGCATGCTGTTTTCTGGGCAATGTTCTAAAACTAGAGCCAAAACGCAGTCTTCTAGGGATTGCTGGATAAAATCTTTGATGCTGTCTGCTTCCAGCAATTCATTTCTTTGTTGATAAATCACTTGCCTTTGTTCATTGGCCACATCATCAAAATCTAGAAGCTGTTTCCTCATGTCGAAGTTATGGCCTTCGACACGTCTTTGGGCACTTTCAATCGCACGCGTTACAATCGAACTTACGATGGCTTCGCCGGGTTGGAAGCCTCGAGTCATGAGTTGGCGAACAGCATCTGGCACGAACATGCGCATTAAATTATCTTCCAAGGACAAATAAAATTGCGTCGCTCCTGGATCACCCTGGCGGCCTGATCGCCCCCTTAATTGGTTATCGATTCGCCTGGATTCATGGCGTTCTGTACCTACAACGCGTAAACCTCCAGCAGCCAAAACCAATTCATGCCTTGCGCGCCAGGCCGCTTCTTCAGCTTCAGACACATCGCCTAGCAATTTACCACCCAGTACAATATCCGTACCGCGACCTGCCATATTCGTCGCAATCGTAACTGTACCTGGGCGGCCTGCTTCTGCAATGATTTCTGCCTCTTTGGCATGGTGCTTGGCATTCAATACATTGTGGGGAATCTGTTTTTTGT
>JBJSZW010000222.1:0-5757 GCA_046090565.1 Gammaproteobacteria bacterium | reverse complement strand
ATAGGCATTTAGTGATTATACACTATAAACAACAACTAATGCTACACCCTTTATTTTTTTAAGGAAAGCTTATATCCCCACGGATAAATCCGGGGGCTTTACGCTTGTTTTTGGTAAATACAGTCTTTAGACTGTATAAGTTATGTAACTTCATTGCACTAAACCGAACTTAGGCGTTCGTCCAGAAGTAATTTTCGGGTCGTTTCACGAATGGTTTCTCTTGATTTTTCGATCGCTTGAATAGTCAAATTATTTCTGAATTGATCTTTGAGATCCCCATCCAGGCGCGTTGCTAATTGCCTGGCCACTCTGAGCATTTGTTCAAAAGCATGCAGAGCCTTGTGGGGATTCGCAATCTTCATAAACAAAACCAAGCCTGGGGTTTTAAAATTTTCAATTTCTTGTGGCAAAGCCATGTTAAAACAACCGGGTTCTAAAGCCGAAGCCACACTAAATAAAATTTGGCTGGTTTCACCATCATGGTAATGATAAACCCGATCCCGACCTAATCTTAATTGAGCAATTTCAAAAATAGATTCGATTTGAGAACCAGCAAACCATTGATTAGACTTTGCCATGACATGCAAAGCTGTCCAAGAGGGTTCCAAACGCGTATGCATGATAGATGGCTGTTTTTGCTGTGATGCCGAACCTATGTGCTCTGCACTTTGACTCACCTGATTATTAAACACGGGATCTTTGATTTTAACGCTAATAATCCCCTCTTGAATGTCATCCAGTAAAGTAGGATCAACTAAATTATCTTCCAAGGTAGGTGGGGTTTTACTGCGTTCTGCTACCTGACCTTCTTTAGAAGCACGCGATCTCGCCTGTGCTTTTTGCCCATAGCGTCTTTTCAAGTCCCAAGCCAAACCGCCTAATAATACACAACCCAAAAAAAACATTGATATTTGCATGGTAGTCATCGCTCATCCCCCTTTAAATCTTAAGCCTGCATTAAGCCTGAATCATTTCCTGCGCTTCTTCCATGTCTACAGACACCAATCTTGAAACACCCGGCTCTTTCATTGTAACACCAGATAAATGATTTGCCATTTCCATGGTTAACTTATTATGCGTAATGTATATAAATTGTACAGAATTAGATAATTCTTTCACTAACAAACAAAAACGCCCCACATTGGCATCATCCAAGGGCGCATCGACTTCATCCAACATGCAAAATGGCGCTGGGTTTAATTGAAAAATCGCAAACACCAGGGCCACAGCAGTCAGGGCTTTCTCTCCACCCGATAACAAGTGAATCGAACTGTTTTTCTTGCCTGGGGGCCTAGCCATCATAGACACACCGGCAGTTAAAATATCATCGCCTTCCATTTCCAAATAGGCCTGACCACCACCAAATAATTTGGGGAAAAGCGTTTGAAAAGATTGGTTCACATGCGTAAAAGTTTCTGTGAATCTGGCCTTGGTTTCCTGATCTATTTTTTCAATGGCCTCGATCAGGGTATCCAGGGCCAAATTCAAGTCTTTTAACTGGCTGTCCAAATAAATTTTGCGCTCAGCCTCCGCCTTGTATTCTTCAATGGCCGCCATATTAATAGGCCCTAAATTTGCAATTTCGTTTTTTAAAGCTTCTATGTCCCTTTGTACCTCTTGGGCTTTAAAGCTCTCCCAATCTAAATTTTTAATTTCTAGCAGGGCTTCTTGATTCAAATCTAAAATTCTTAAACGCTCTTCTAAGCCTTCTAATTTCACATGCAAGGCTTCTTGTTCTAACTTGGCTTGCTCTAGTTTATCCCGCATGCGGCCTAATTCACGATCAAAAACATCCCGCTCTTTTTCAAAATTTTTCAAGCGATTTTCGAGATCTTCCAACTCTGTTCTGGCCAAGGAAAATTCTTGTTCTTTTAGGTGATGCTGAGCCAAGAGTTCTTCTAATTTAAAACGCAAAATTTCATCCTCTTGCTCAGGATGATTTAATTCTGATTTAATTTGTCCCTGTTTTATTTCTAATTGCTGAACCTGTTGAGCTGATCTCAATAAGCTTTGCTTGATGCCCTGCAATTGCGTTTCTACAGTCTTGTGTTCCATCGCCAAAGCGTGTGCTTTTTCTTGAGCTTCTTTTAGCGCTTTGTGAGCCTCTAAAAAAGCTTGCTTGGTATTTTCTCGCTCGGCCTGCACTTGAATTTTTTCTTGGGACAGATCATCCATCACATTGATATGTGTTTGCAAGCGTTCTCTTGCAACACCCACCTCTTCTTGTAAAAGCTGCATGCGCTGCTTTTCTTCAGAAATTTGAATTTCCAGTCTATTCTTTTGCTTACTCACCTGATCTAATTTGCTAAATTCCAGGTTTTTGGCTTGTTCTAGACCTTGAATTTCTTTTTCAATTTGTTTTTGATTCAGCACCTGTTCTTTCATTTTTGCCTGAAGATGCTGCAGTTTTTCAGAGAAACATTGACATTCTGTATGCGCCAAATCCAAAGCTTCTTGAGCCAAGTGCAAGGCCGCCTCACTTTCATTTTGCAAACGTTTGCGTACCAATGCCCCTTGTTCTTGACCCGCACCCATCACATGCAACCAGGATCGACCTAAGCAAATGCCATCTTCAGTTACTATAGATTCGTGGTCTAATAAACCCACCTGATGATCCAAAGCTTGGGCCAAATCCTTTGCCAAATAAATGCCATTCCAAGATTGGACATAAGCCTGACCTTGCGTTACATAATCAATCAAGCGGGGCAGATCTGTAATATTGCTTTGAATATTAACACCACTTGCCTGAGTTAATGCTTGATCTGATTTTTGGCTTTCTAGAAATTTTAAATCTTGACCTTGGCCATTTATTTTTGTCTGATCACCCAATTTTTCGGCAATTTCAGAGAAACCCGCAATACAATAGGCATCCAGCCATTGTTCCAATATTTTTTCAAACAAAGGCTCCAGCCGCGCTTCACTAATTTTGATTTGATCTTTCAGTCGTGCATAATGCCAATTTTCAGAGATTTGCGCGCTTTTTTCAATAACAGGCGCATCCAATTCTAACAAAGATTGCAAGCGCGCTTCCCATTTCTTGGCCTCTAATTCTGCTGTTCGGAGATTGCCTTGCGCTGCTTTCAAAGCCGCATGAGCTGCGTCTAGTTTTTCTTCCTCTAAGGCCAGGCTTGCTTCAGCCTCTTCTAAAATCAGTTCCTGGGCTGCTAATTCGCCTTTAATAAATTCTAATTCTTCCGAGCTGGCTTGGGCTTCGGCCGTTTTGAGTTCTGCTTGAATCCTTTCGATTCTTTGCTGAGCTTCACGCGCTTGTTTATCAAATTGCTCTATTTTTAGGCTTTCTAATTCTGTTTTTTTATGGGCGTCGTTCCAAGCCGTTTGCAAATTTTCCCAACGTTGGCTTATACCCTGCTCCCCTTGCTGAGCATTTTCAAAACGTTCTTGCAAATTCGCAAAATAAGCCTGAGATTCTATGTATTCTGGTTCTAGGAACAATACTTTTTCTTGGTATTCAGCTTCCAATTCTAAATCTTGGGCACGCTGCTGAGCCAAAAGCAAAGCTTCTTGATCCAGATCCCTTAAGGTTTGTTCTAGGCTTAATCTTCTTTTTTTCTCGTGTTCTATGCCTTGCTCTAAGCGCGCAATTTCTGTGCTTAAATGATAATAGGCCGCCTGTGCTTTTTGAAAGCTGTCTTGTTTTTCAGTGCGTGCCAGCCTTGCCTGTTCTATTTGAAGCTCTAGACTGGCTTTGTCCGCCAATTTGGCTTCCATCAGCAAACTGTTTTCAGAAATAAAGGCTTGGCTGCTTTGCTTTTCAAGGCTTAATTGATTAAATCTGTAATAAGTTAAAGCCGCGTCTTTCCAAAGCAAGGCATCGTTCAAACCCTGAAATTTTTGAGCCGATTCGGATTGCTTTTCTAGCTTACCCAACTGTTTGTCCTGTTCTTGGGACAAATCCAAAAGGCGATCCAAGTTTTCTTTGGTGTGCCGCATTCTGATTTCTGTTTCATGCCGGCGTTTTTTATAAACAGAAATACCAGCCGCTTCTTCTAAAAAGCCTCTTAAATCTTCAGGTCTTGCTTCTATCACCCGGGAAATCATACCCTGGCGAATGATGGAATAACTGCGCGGCCCCAAGCCTGTGCCTAGAAAAATATCTGAGATATCCTTGCGGCGACAACGGGTATTGTTCAGAAAGTAAAAGTTATCCCCATTTCGGTTGATCTGGCGCTTAACGGATATTTCCGCATAACTGGCGTATTCCCCACCCAATCGGCCATCTTGGTTATCGAAAACCAGTTCTACAGAAGCTTGGCCTACAGGCTTTCGGGTGGTGGAGCCATTGAAAATCACATCTTCCATGGATTCCCCACGCAAGTTCTTGGCAGAGCTCTCGCCCATGGCCCAACTGGTGGCTTCAATAATGTTAGACTTCCCACAGCCATTGGGGCCTAAAATAGCCTCCAAATTGCTCTTTAACTCTACAACCGTGGGATCTACAAAAGACTTAAAGCCTGCTAACTTGATTTTTTTTAAGCGCATTTTACCCTAATTTAAGACTTTATTTTATAAATATATAAATAAAAAGATTCTTAAATATCGCATAAATATTAGTCTAAGTAAAGATCGGGGCTTAGGTATTGCTCATGAACAAAGCAAAACGCTTGGCGTATTCATCTTGCATTTTGAGCAAACTACCGTCATTTTTCAGTTCTTCGAAGGCTTGTTGAATTTTAGCCAAGGCATCTGGCTCGGTTGTTTTGCTGATACCAAAGAAAAGTTGGGCCTTTTTCCAGCGAAACAGCTCTTTGATTTTGCCAATGTCTTCCATGTAGGCCAAATAAGGCCCCACCAGGGATCCCGTTCCCCAAGCCTGAATACGTCTTTCTTTTAATTTTTTGGCATTGTTACCATCTTCAGCAATTTCTTCAACCGCAGCACCTAGGGTTTTAAGATAAGCCCCAAATTCACTGCCTCTTAGAGCGCCTACTTTCAAACCAGTCACTTCTTTTTCTGATTTAATATTCACATCCCCAGAATCTGTGGTAAACAAAACCCAATCTTCTTCCACAATGGGACCCACAAATAATATATCTTTGGTATATTCCTGCATAATAGTCACAGGATACACAATCACATTGGGCTGGCTTTTGGTAATTTGAGTCGCCCTCACCAAAGGCACATTCTGAAACGTAGAAGCCACATTGGCCTTTTTTAAAATCGTTTGGATAACATCTGTACACAACCCAATGAATTCATTGTCTTCTTTCATACTGAAGGGCGGAAAGTGGATGGACAGCACACTGACTTCTGCAGCATTTAAAGCACCTAGCCACAAACAGCTTAGCAATAACACAGCAACTTTTAGGCTTTTTTTCATTTTCTGCATCCTGTTTATTCCATTTTTATCCAACACTTCAGTATCCTTTTTTCTTCTTTTTTATTTCTATTTTTTTATCGCCTTTGTAAGTAATCTTACACTTTTAAGATTACTTTTACACTGGCATCTACCACGGATGAATCCACATAACCCACCGCACCAGGATTACTGGCCACATAGGCCTTCACCGCCCGATCATCCCCCCTTTCTTTAGGAGGCTGCCCCTTGCCTGTAAAGGTTTGCCTGGCCCAATAGGACTTCAACTCGCCCCCGCTTTTGCCTACCACAGCTTTGTAAAAAGCCTCGCGGCTAGCGCTGCCCGAGCTTTGGTCCACCGGCGTAACAGATGCGCCACCCAGGCTGCTCGATTTCCCTAAAAATACACGGGAAACTTCATCGCTTGAAGCACTACCGGCGCC
>JBJSZW010000221.1:0-13809 GCA_046090565.1 Gammaproteobacteria bacterium | reverse complement strand
TTTGGATTTTGCCCCATTTGATCTAAAATAGATTTGATATTTTCAAACGAAGTGTTCACCACATCACCTATATAGGGTGAATCCTCTATCGAAGCGCCTGGTAAAACCTGGAGCTTGGAGGCCTTCTTGAAAAAATGCTGTTGGGAACTGATGTGAATATCAGTCACGTGGCCTGTATTTAATAAGGGTGCATCACAAACATAAACTGGATGCAGGCTTTCTATTTTAGTTTCACCAAAAGCGTATTCAAAATCATCTGTTTTTGGAATATTAAAACTTCGTTTTTTTTCAGAACCACTGTCTTTTAAGGCGGACATCAGAATTTCATCTTGGGGCTCATAAAAGAATTTACAAACAGACAAGGGATGCGGTAATAAATAATTCGATGCGTCTTTTTGTTCCTCAGGGTGCAAAGAATTCCAGGTTAAATTGTACAGCCCTTTGCTTAGGCCGTTGTTATCCATATCAATCCGAACCCAATAGGTGTAGCCCAAGTCATAATAGTATTTTAAGATCAGGGGTTCTATTTTGGCTGTAATCAAACCTTGGGCATTTTTCAAAAATAAGGGCTGGGTTAAATCCACGGCTTTGGGTGCGGTACAAAACAGCTGACCTGGAAATTCATCCTGCCGCATCCAGGATTTGCTGATATGGGAAACCACCTTGTGTTCTGAAGGATGGGCAGCCACATCTGCCCAGGGGGCAATACCCGTTTGCAACATAAAGCGTTTTAGAAAAATAGAGTTATCTTCAGTACTCACTGGATCATCGTCATGCAGATGTTCATAGCTGACTTGAAGATCTTTGTGAATCAAGTAATAAATACTCAATTCGCCGTTGGGGCGTACAATGGCAGGAGATCCAAAAGAGGGATGTAATAAAATGGCATAAATCGGCTTGAGTTGAATTCGGTAGGTGACGTCCTCCTTAACCTCAGGCAATATGGCCCTGTATCGATCATCCATTTGAATGATCCTATCTGAAAAATTATAGTTCCGCATTTTAATGTAATCTTTTGGATTTTTTTTATGCTTCAATTTTTGCAAATTAAATTTAAATCTATCGACCATTGCTTACCGCCTTATCTTCATCAAACATTAAATCTTTTCAAAATACTTGTAATACCGATACCAAGCTCCCAATATTAGCAATATTATTTTTTAGGTGCAATAACAAAAATATTATTTTTATAAGTTTTTTATAGGTTATTTTAAATAAAAATAGGTTTACATACACTGTAAATTTTTCTAAGAAATCGTCCCCCATCAAAGCCCCTTTGACTTGCAATAAAAGCCAAGCTCAGCCAATAGGCCATCTTACATTGCCTGGGCCCGGCTGGACTTGATCTAAAACCTCTATCGCATTATGCTGTACTTAATCTCTATTTCACTCACTATATGTTGTGGTTAGTTAGTTTACTTTTTTTTAATCTTTTCAAAGGAGCCCTGATGTCCGCTACAGACAGCCTGGTTGATACCAAAACCCCTATCGACCAAAAATCAAATATTTCGCTTCAACAACTCAGTGTTATCCGCCGCAATGGTACCATTACCCCCTTTGATCCGGAACGCATCGCAAAAGCCATTACCAATGCCTTTTGTGATGTAGAAGGTGAAGAGATGCGCCATTCCAGCAGCATGCAAGAAATCGCTTATTCTTTAACCGATCAGGTTTTGCTAGCAGTTTCTCGAAAAGCCAGCCCAGAACACCACATTCGTGTTCACGTGGAGGATATTCAGGACCAAGTCGAACGTATTTTAATGCGCAATGAATTTTACAAGGTCGCTCGTTCTTACGTATTGTACCGTGAAGAGCATCGCAAACTACGGGAAACTCAACAAGAGCTCTTACAAACGGAACAGTTTGTTATTCTGCCTTCTGGCAACCCTCTGCCCTTGGCTCAACTGCATTTGGGAGAAATCATTGCTGAGGCCTGTGAAGGCCTGGCTGAAGTCGATCCCAATGCCATCTTAAAAGAAACAGAAAAAAATCTTTACAATGGTGTTTTGTTACAAGAAGTATATACCGCTCTCATCATGAGCACACGGACCTTCATAGAAACAGAACCCAGCTACAAGCACGTCGCAGCACGTCTCTTGCTCCGCAACCTATTTGCAGAAGCCTTGGATTTTCTCGCAATTCCCAGCAATCACTTGTATTCTGTTATGCGTGAATCTTACCAAGCCGGCTTTAAGCAAGGCATTTTAAAAGGCATTGAATTAGGACTCATGGACACCCGCCTAGCAAGCTTTGATTTGGATTTCATTGCTGCAGCCCTAAAGCCCGAGCGTGATTTTCAATTCGATTATTTGGGATTACAAACCCTGTATGATCGCTATTTCATTCACCATGAACTCATGCGCTTTGAATTGCCTCAGGCCTTTTTTATGCGCGTGGCCATGGGACTTGCCCTACAAGAAACCGAAAAAGAACGCTATGCGATTGAATTCTATAATTTGCTTTCCAGCTTTGATTACATGAGTTCTACCCCTACCCTGTTTAATTCCGGAACCCCTCGCCCCCAGCTTTCCAGCTGTTATTTAACCACTATTCCAGATGATTTAGGCGGTATCTACAGCGCCATGAGAGACAATGCCCTTTTGTCTAAATTCGCCGGTGGCCTAGGCAACGACTGGACCCCTGTTCGAGCCTTGAATGCTCATATCAAAGGCACCAATGGCAAATCCCAAGGCGTTGTGCCCTTCATGAAAGTAGCCAATGACACAGCAGTTGCCGTGAACCAAGGCGGCAAACGCAAAGGCGCCATGTGCGCTTATCTTGAAGTTTGGCATTTGGACATTGAAGAATTTCTAGAGCTTCGTAAAAACACGGGGGACGATCGCCGCAGAACCCATGACATGAATACCGCGAATTGGATTCCAGACCTATTCATGAAACGCGTGATCGAACAAAAAGAATGGACTCTCTTTTCGCCTGATGAAGTGCCGGATTTGCATGATCTCTATGGCGATGCCTTTGAAAAACGCTACACGCATTACGAAGCACTTGCTGCTGAAGAAGCACCTGGTAAAAACAATCCGATTCGTAACTTTAAGAAAATCCCAGCCATTAACCTTTGGCGGAAAATGCTCAGCATGCTGTTCGAAACGGGGCATCCTTGGATTACGTTTAAAGATCCCTGTAATTTACGTTCTCCACAGGGGCATGTGGGTGTGGTCCACAGCTCTAATTTGTGTACAGAAATTACCCTGAATACCTCTGAAGACGAAATTGCTGTTTGTAATTTGGGCAGTGTGAACTTGGCTCAGCATATTAATCTGCAGACAGGGGAATTGGACACAGTTAAATTACAAAAAACGATTCAAACAGCTATTCGTATGCTGGATAACGTGATCGATACCAATCTCTACCCCGTGATCCAAGCCAGACGTTCTAACTTGAAACATCGCCCCATTGGCTTGGGCATTATGGGCTTTCAGGATGCTCTGTACCAATTGAATATTCCCTATGCTTCAGAGGATGCAGTCCGATTTGCCGATCTTTCCATGGAACATGTGAGCTACTACGCTATTTCAGCTTCCAGTGATTTAGCCAAAGAACGTGGAGCTTATGTGAGCTTTGAAGGTTCCCTGTGGAGCAAGGGCATATTGCCCATTGATTCTATCAATCGCCTGCAGGAAAATCGCGGCATTTATTTGGATCAAGACCGTAGCCAAACCTTAGATTGGCAGAGCTTAAGGCAGCGCATCCGCCAAGTGGGTATTCGCAATTCCAATGTATTGGCCATTGCCCCCACTGCAACGATTTCGAATATTTGCGGCGTTTCACAGTCTATTGAGCCCACCTACCAAAATCTTTTTGTGAAATCTAATCTTTCTGGTGAATTCACTGTAATTAATCACTACTTGGTGAGCGATCTCAAAGCCTTAAACATTTGGGACACCAAAATGGTGAAAGATTTGAAATACTATGGCGGTAGCTTAAAATTGATCGACAGAATCCCAGAAGCCATCAAACAAAAATATGCCACAGCTTTTGAAATCGAGCCTATTTGGCTGATTGAAGCAGGCTCTAGGCGCCAGAAATGGATTGATCAATCCCAATCTTTGAACCTGTACATTAGCGCGCCTTCTGGTAAGAAGCTGGATGCCACTTACCACATGGCTTGGCTCAAGGGCTTAAAGACAACTTATTACCTGCGATCTTTAGGCGCTACAGACATTGAAAAATCGACTCTACAAGACGGCGCTTTGAATGCTGTGAAAATCAGTGCAGCTGCTGGCACAACAGCTATCAATACGCAGGCCCTAGCCTGTTCTATTGACAACCCCGATTGCGAGGCCTGTCAATAGTAAGCAGTTCAAAGCTTTAATTTATTTTTAATCTATTTTTAAGGATACAAAACAATTATGTCAAAACCAAATACCAATACAAAACACGGTGCAACCGGACTAGAATCGATTGAAATGGGTGCCGCTAGAATCCAAGTCAGCGACAAAAAAATGATCAACTGCCGAGCTGATCTGAATCAACTGGTGCCTTTTAAATACGAGTGGGCCTGGGCAAAATATTTAAGTGCCTGTGCCAACCATTGGATGCCACAGGAAATCAATATGTCTGCAGACATTGCTCTTTGGAAAAGCAAAGACGGCCTAAGCGCAGATGAACGCGTGATCATTGAACGAAATTTAGGCTTTTTTTCTACTGCAGATTCCCTCGTAGCCAATAACCTGGTCCTGTCCGTTTACAGGCATATCACGAATCCCGAATGCAGACAGTACTTACTGCGTCAGGCCTTTGAAGAGGCCCTGCATACCCATGCTTACCAATACGTCATTGAAAGCTTAGGTATGGACGAGGCTAAAGTGTTCAACATGTATCGTGAAATTCCTGCCGTTGCTAAAAAGGCCGCTTGGTCTCTTAGATACATTGAAAGTTTGGCGGATCCTAATTTTAAAACCGGCACCCTGGAAGACGATCAACGCCTACTGCGGGATTTGATTGCTTTTTACCTCTGTTTTGAAGGCATCTTCTTCTATGTAGGATTCACCCAAATCCTTTCCATGGGCCGACGCAACAAAATGGTGGGAACCGCTGAACAATTTCAGTATATTTTGCGCGATGAATCCATGCACTTAAACTTTGGCATTGATGTGATCAACCAAATCAAAGCTGAAAACCCAGAACTTTGGACAGAGAATTTCCAAGCCGAAGCCATTAAGATGATCAAAGACGCGGTTGATCTAGAATACCAATACGCGGTAGACACCATGCCCAACGGTATTCTAGGCCTTAATGCCACCATGTTCTTGGAATACCTGCAATTCATTGCCAACCGAAGAGCCATCCAAATTGGTTTGTCTGAAATCTACCAAGGTGCCAGCAATCCTTTCCCTTGGATGAGTGAAATGATCGATCTCAAAAAAGAAAAGAATTTCTTCGAAACCCGTGTTACCGAATACCAAACAGGCGGCGCCCTAAGCTGGGAAGATTAGTTTATTGCGTCACTAGAAATATTTGGGAATATCAAGGAGATGCAGCCTGCATCTCCTCCCAGCTTTCTTTGCGCTCTAGTGGTGCAGGAGTCATCTGTAGCTCTAATTCCTGCTGGCGCGCTCTCTCTTTATCTGCAATAAATTGCATGAATGGAGACAAAAGTGGATTAGAAGTCAAACTTGTTCTAGAATCAGCAGCAGCCGACGACGAAAGTGGATCGGGCCCTCTGCTATTAAATAATAGCATTTGCTCACTGTTTTCTTTGATTTCCTCAGCCCCATGGATCATTTATTTAAATATAATATTTTAGCTGCTTTGGTATTGCTAAAGCAAGGCCTGCAGGGTATTTCTTAGGACTTCTATTCTATTTTCAGGCGCGGTTTCTTTGATGATTTTTAAACGTTGGAGGGGATCCAGTTGGTAAATTCTGGATTGGGTTTGTACCAGTGCAATTAATTTCTTAATATCGATTAGAGGATTACTTTTGAATTCAATGCGCAGGCTCTTATCGCCCCCATCGATTTTGGCTACTTTTAGACTTTCTGCAAAGAGCCTCAAATGGCCTAAATTGAAGAGATTTTCAGCCGCCTTTGGTAAAACCCCAAAGCGATCTTCGAATTCAAATCTTAGATTCACTAAATCTTGTTCTGAAACCATGCTTGAAATGCGCTTATACAAGACCAAGCGTGTATTGACATCAGGTACATAAGCTTGTGGAATAAAAGCAGGAATTTGGATATCTATTTCCAGGGTTTTATTTTGAGACATTGATTCTGGTGTAAATGCCTCCCCTTGTTGCAGGGCTTTCACGGCCCTTTCCAGCATGTCCATGTAGAGCTGATAGCCAATTTCCTGCATTCTACCGCTTTGTTCATCACCCAATAATTCGCCTGCTCCGCGAATTTCCAAATCATGCGTGGCCAGGGTAAATCCAGAGCCTAAATCTTCCAATTGTTCCAAGGCCTCTAAACGTTTTTGAGCATCTGGGCCTATTTTTTGTTCTGCTGGTAAAAGGCAAAAGGCATAGGCTTGGTGGTGGGAGCGCCCTACGCGCCCCCTTAATTGATGCAATTGCGCCAAACCGAATTTATCGGCTCTTTCTATGATAATGGTATTAGCCGTTGGAATGTCGATGCCTGTTTCTATGATGGTGGTACAAATCAAAACATTAAAACGCTTGTGGTAAAAATCAGACATGATGCGTTCTAATTCGCGCTCACGCATTTGGCCATGCGCTAGGGCAATTTTGGCTTCTGGCAGTAATTTTTCCAATTTTTCAAAGCAATTTTGAATCGTATCCACACTGTTGTGCAAATAGTAAACTTGGCCACCACGGTGCAATTCTCTTTGAATAGCCTCGCTAATCAAGGCGGATTCATAAGGCCTAACAAAAGTTTTCACAGACAAGCGCCGAGCAGGTGGCGTGGCAATGATCGATAAATCACGGATGCCAGATAGGGCCATGTTGAGTGTTCTGGGAATGGGCGTTGCTGTTAAAGTCAGCATGTGAACATTGGCTCTTAGGGCCTTGAATTGATCTTTTTGCCGAACCCCAAAACGGTGTTCTTCATCAATGATCACCAAACCCAAGTGCTTGTACTGAATGTCTGCCTGAATCAGCTTATGGGTACCAATCACGATGTCTATTTTACCTGCTGCTAATTCTTCTATGGCCAGGCTTTGTTCTTTTTTGGTCTTAAAGCGCGAAAGCTGAGCTATGCGAATGGGGAATTCTGCGAACCTATCACAAAAATTTTCATAGTGTTGCTGGGCCAAAAGTGTGGTGGGGACTAAAACAGCCACCTGCCAACCAGAATGCACGGCCATAAAAGCCGCTCTTAGAGCCACTTCAGTTTTACCAAAGCCTACATCACCACAGACTACGCGGTCCATGGGTTTGGCGCGCGATAAATCCGATAGAACATTGTTGATGGCCAATTCTTGATCCGGAGTTTCTTCAAAAGCAAATTGGGTTCGAAAGCGTTCATAATCTTCACCCAGAGCCTTGATTGGTTCACCGGTTTTTGTTTCCCTTTGGGCATAGATGGCTAGCAATTCTGCAGCGACATCCCGTACTTGTTCCGCTGCTCGGCGCTTGGAACGTTCCCATTCTGGACCCCCTAATTTATTCAAAGGTGCCCGATCCAAATCTGCCCCTGAATAGCGGCTGATCAAATGCAGTGATGCTACAGGTACGTAAATTTTATCTTCACCGGCATAGGCTAAACAAAGAAATTCCCCTTCTTGATCGGCAATTTTTAGATTAATAAGCCCCAGATAACGGCCTACACCATGTTCAACATGCACCACAGGCGCACCTAATGTAAGCTCAGACAAATGGCGAACTTGGGCATCTTGTTCCACTTTTACCCGACGCCTTAAGCGCCTTTGCATGATGCGTTTACCAAACAAAGCCGCTTCTGGAATCAGGCTAAAATCTTCCCCAATTAAAAGCTCTTCCAAAGGTGCTATAGATAATAAAACAGATTTTTCTTCCCTAGACTTATGCGCAGAAATTTCAGGCCAGGTTTCATAATAAACCGGATAAATACCCTGTTTGGCCAATAATTCTTTCAGCACTTCTCGTCTGCCTGAAGTTTCTGCTGTTAAAATCACGGTTCCTGAATAATCTTCTATATAGCCTTTTAGATTATCCTGATTGATAATAGGGGTATTTGAAAATTCAAGCTGATATTGCTGGTATTTTTTAAGGCATCCAAAAAATTCATCGATGCTTAATAATATTTCTTTGGGTGCTAGTATGGGCTTTCTGCGATCATGGCCGTATTGATCAAACCTTAATTGGGTATTGTGCCAATTTTTTTTAAGGTCTTGTTCTAAACTTTGGGTTATAAAAATCAAGCTTTTGGCCGGTAGATAATCAAAAATACTCGCTGTTTTTTCAAAAAACAAGGGTAAATAATACTCTAAACCTGGAAAATTTTGGCCTTGTTTTACTGCGGGATAAATATCTGTACCCAGGGGATCGCCTGTGAAATACATGCCCCATTGTTCCCTAAATTTTGCAATACCTGCTTTGTCTAATGGAAATTCTTTGGCTGGTAGCAGCTGAATCTGTTCCACTTGATGGCTTGATCGCTGGGTTTCTGGATCAAAAATCCGAATGCTATCCACAGCCTCATCAAAAAAATCGATCCGATAAGGCTGTTCTGAACCCATGGGAAACAAATCCAAAATAGAACCACGGACAGCGAATTCCCCAGGCTGATTCACTTGGGGGACCAAAAGATAATTTAAATTTAACAAATGATTTTTAAGGCTGATTAAATCATAATCAGATTTTTTTTCTAAAGAAAAGCTGCGTTGCAATAAATAATCTTTGGGAGCTATTTTGTACAAACAGGTACTGGCGCTGACGATTAAAACGCCCCTGGGTTTGACTGACAAATCATAGAGCAATTGAATCCGTTCTGAAATAATATCTGGGTGTGGGGAAAAATGATCATAGGGCAGGGTTTCCCAATCTGGGAATTGATAAACGGGAATTGCAGGATCTAGGAAATAACGTACTGCAGCGCTTAGATTGGCAATGGCCTCTGCACCCTCTGCAATAAATACAATCCAGTGAGGGGCTTGATGCGCTGCCTGACTTAAAGCATAGGGCAAGCGGCCATAAGATAGATTGTTGAGTACTTTTTTATCGCCAGCTTGATTAGAAAATAGCATGTTTATTTTTTGGAATTTTGGGTTTTCAACAACCTTTGTTTGTCACGTTGCCAAGTTTTGTCTTGATCTGCTGCACGTTTGTCGTGGGCCTTTTTACCCTTGGCTACGCCAATGAGGATTTTTATTTTGTTTTTCTTCCAGTGCAAATTCAGTGGGACAATGGTATAACCTTTGCGTTCGCGTAAACCGATTAGGGTTGTGATTTCTTTTTTATGCAGCAATAGCTTTCGAGTCCGGGTAGGATCCGCTATTCTATGGGTAGATGCACTGTAGAGGGGATTCACCAAAAGCCCCAAAACAAAGGCCTCGCCTTTTTTAATCAGCACGTAGCTGTCTATGATTTGAACGCGTCCCGCCCTTAGGCTCTTTAATTCCCAACCTTCTAATACCAAACCAGCTTCAAAAGTTTCCTCGATGCTGTATTCGTGTTTGGCTTTTTTATTGTAAATAATGGTTTTATCAGACATAAGGCTGGTATTTTAACATAGGCCTAATTTAAAACACAATCCCGACAGATTCCAAAAATATACAGCGAATGCCCTGTTATTTTAAAATCATGCGTTTTTGCGATTTCTTCTTGTCTGGTTTCAATGATTTTGTCTACAAATTCAATCACTTTGTTACAGCTTGTACACACCAAATGATCATGGTGTTCACTATCGCTTAATTCAAACACCGCATAATCATCATCAAATTTGTGGCGAATCACCAAACCAACGGTTTCAAATTGTGTTAAAGAACGATACACGGTGGCCAAACTGGTATCATTACCAGATTCCCTTAAAATTTTATAAATATCTTCTGCGCTTAAATGCCTGCCCTGGCCTGTGCCCGTATTAGACTGATTAGACAAGATCTCAAGTATTTTAAGCCTAGGACCCGTTACTTTTAAACCCGCCTGCTTCAAATTAGATTCTGTCACGATTTTCTACTCCCTTATTTTCTTCATTCTCTTGGGTTCTTTTTGAATGCTCTTGGCCTGCCTGGCCTTTTTTTTAGAGGCTTTGACTTGTTCCTGTCGTCTGATTTTGGGATCTTCCAACAAAGGCCTATAAATTTCGATGCGATCCCCAGCTTTTAAAGGCGTACTTAAATTTTTTTGAATCCCAAAAATACCGAAACCGATTTTTTGATGATTGGTTTCTTTTAAAATACTTTGCAAAACAATCCATTTTTCTTTTGCTAATTCCAGTGTTTGTTCCATTGTTGCATTTTCTGAGACAAAAATTTCCCAAAGGTATTGCCTTTCAGGTTCTGCATAGGCAATTTCAATAGGGATTGTTTTATTAGCCGTAGATTTTTTTAGCACGTTCTAAAAAAACATCCACAATGGTATTGGCCAAATGTTCAAAAATTGATCCAAAAGAAAGCTGCAGCAATTTATTACTGAATTCAAAATCTACATCAAAACAAACTTCTGTGAGTTCTGCTTTTTCTGTGTCTGTAGAGGAAAGCGTATTAAGAGTATTCAATTGCCAAAAGCCACTTAAATGTCTAAAAGGCCCCTCTAGTAAATTCAAACTGACTTTTATGGATTTGGACAGAGATTCTGGATCATAAGTCGTCTTATTTTCCGTAGAGAAAGCATATTGTAAGCCTAATTTTTTAAAAACCATCTTGGCTTTCACGCTTGAAGGCTGCTCTTCTAATATTTGAGTGCTGGCACAATAAGGCAAGAATTCGGGATAAGTCGCTATATTATTAATAATATCCAGCATTTGAGTAGCACTATAGGCTACTATTTTTTTACGGCAAACGTGCACAGAAATTGCCTATTACACTACCCTCTGAAACCAACTTATCGTCCTGATTAAAAGTCAAATCAAACACAAAGCCAGCTTTGGGATTATTTTGCGCCTGCTTGGAAAATGCAAGGCGATAATGCCACACTGCCTCTTTTAAATCCTGATTCAAGGGGTTACCCAAATGCGATATGGCTTGCTGTTTGCTTAAGCCTTTTGGAATATTGTAACAAACCTGCCAATTTTTAAGATAGTTTTTAGAATCCCAAGCCAAAATAATTTGGCGATTTAAAGTGGGCTCACCATTGTTAGCAGCATAGTTATAAATATAATGCCAAGTATTTACAGTCTCCAAACTTGAACGATAATTCGGTTCACCTAAAAGTCCCAAAACCGTAGAGGCTGACATTCCACTGCTGAGGGCCTTGGAATACTGTTGCATTTCGGCCATGTTCATGTGTTTGCCTTGGGCAATCGGTAATTTGTAAATGCTGCAGGCTGTTAATAGAAAAATCAGGCCTAAAATACAGGTGATTTTATACTTGCTATTTATGTTTTTTATGGTTTTCATGATTTAAGTTCCAATATTTTCTCTAAGAAAGCATCCAGCGCTTCAAGAGCCAATAACTCAGGCTCTGTGGCCGTGCGAGATTTGTATTCCGCTTGATTGTTTTTAAGCGTTTTATCACTCAACACAATACGGTGTGGAATACCAATTAAGTCTAGATCGGCAAAAACAACGCCTGGGCGCTCATCCCGATCTTCTAACAAACATTCTATACCCATTCTAGTGTATTTGGCATAGATTTTCTCTGCCCACTGCAAAACTTCTGGATTTTTATTCGCCTGAAGCGGAACAATGGCTAATTTAAAAGGAGCCATGGCTGCAGGCCAAAGAATGCCTTTTGTATCTTGGTTTTGTTCGATGGCGGCGGCCATGACTCGGGAAACACCAAAACCATAGCAGCCCATCCACAAGGGCGTTCGTTTGCCCTGATCATTCAAGACTTCTGCTTGCATGGCCTGGCTGTATTTTAAACCCAACTGAAAAACATGCCCCACTTCAATGCCTCGGGCGAATTCAAAAGGCGCATGTGTGATCGGAGACAAGTCCCCACGGGCAACCTGACGCAAATCTCTAAATTCAGGCTCTGGTAAATCACGCCCCCAATTCACCCCTTGTGCCAATTGATCATTTTGATTCAGACCACATACAAAATCTGTCAAACTTCTTAAGGTCAAATCTGCATAAATTGCCTCTAAAGGCCTTAATAAACCGATGGGGCCCATGTAACCTGGTTTTGCCTGGGTGTAGCTGGCCAATTCTTCATCACTAAGCAAGGTATAAGGCTTTAAAACCTGGGGTAATTTTTCAACTTTCAGCCAATTCATTTGGCTTTCTGCACCAACAATAACCGCAATAACACCCCCTGTTTCGGATTTTAAGAGAAAAGTTTTGAGCATTTGTCTGGCTTCTAGCCCTAAATAATGAGCCTGTTCAACGGAATCTGTAATATTGGGTACATCCACTATCCGCATGGCTTCTTGAGGTTTGGGCCTTTCCGCCTCAGGCACATAGGCCCTGGCTAATTCTACATTGGCCGCGTAGGAACCATCTTCTGTATAAGCAATGAGATCCTCACCTGTATCTGCCAGCACATGAAACTCATGGGAATGACTGCCACCAATCGCGCCTGTGTCTGCCAATACTGCCCTGAATTTCAAGCCCAAACGGGTACAAATATTGCTATAGGCTTGGTACATGGCATCATAAGTTTTTTGTAGGCAATTTTGATCCAAATGAAAAGAATAGGCATCTTTCATCAAAAATTCTCGAGCCCGCATTAAGCCAAAGCGAGGCCTAATTTCATCCCTAAATTTAGTTTGTATCTGAAAAACGGATAGAGGCAATTGCTTGTAACTGCGCAACTCTTTGCGTGCCAAATCCGTTACCACTTCCTCATGGGTGGGGCCAAAGCAATACTCGCGCTCATGGCGATCTTTCATCTTCAACATGAGGGGGCCAAACTGTTCCCAACGTCCTGTTTCTTGCCAAAGTTCTGCTGGCTGCACGGCAGGCATGAAAATCTCTTGGCAATCAATCGCTTGCATCTCTTCACGAATAATGGCCTCTATTTTTTTTAAAATCCTTAGGCCCAAAGGCAGCCAGGTGTATAGACCTGCCCCCAACTTTCGGATCAAACCTGCCCTCAGCATCAGCTGATGGCTTAATATTTCTGCATCCCCAGGGGCTTCCCTTAAGGTTGCTAAGAGTAATTTAGATGTTCGCATAATACCTGCATTCTAATCGCCTTTGACTTGTTTTATCAACCATGCCGTAAAACCATCTCATTTATGAGATGGATGTAAGGCATACAAACCTTCCTTTAAGGCCTTCAGTTAAGGAGGGCTTTTTTGTTGTTCGATATATTGCTTTAGAATATCCAATGGAGCTCCTCCACAAGAAGCCGCAAAATAACTGGGGGACCAAAATACCCCTTTCCAATAAAATTTCTGAATTTCGGGGAAAGTTTTTCTTAAAATTCTGCTAGAGACTCCTTTAAGGCTATTTACGAGTTTTGAAATAGATATTTTTGGCGGATAATTGATTAAAAGATGAACATGATCAGCTTCACCATTACATTCCAAAAGTTCTGCATCAAAATCTTTACAAACTTCAGAAAAGATAGATGTTGTTGCCTTCAAAATTTTTTCTGAAAATACCTGCCGTCGGTATTTAGTAACAAAGACCAAGTGCGCATGCATATTAAAGACAATATGTCTTCCTCTTCGAAATTGGGTTGAATTTTTCATAGACCAAGAGTAACATTGACTCATGCTACATCGCAAGGGACATGTTGTCCAACTTAGATTAAAGCCCAGGCAGGAACAGGAATTGAAACAATTTCTGGGTTGTGCCAGA
>JBJSZW010000220.1:0-8948 GCA_046090565.1 Gammaproteobacteria bacterium | reverse complement strand
TCATGAATTAACTGGTGTGTCTTTGCTGCATCCGGGCTGGTACAACCCAAAGATTTCAAATTACCGAAGAATCCAACACCCAAAGTTCCTACAATCAGACAATTGGCCCTTCCCCAAAATTGAGCAATCAATTGACTGACTGTTGTTTTCCCATTGGTCCCTGTGACCCCAAAAACTTGGGCCTTTGCTTGTTTTAATAAGGCCTGGGTTTGAAAAAAAAATTCAAGAATGGGCCCAATGTTTTCAAACCAATCCGGAATATGAACCACAGGCACCTGAGCGTGGTCCTGAACTTGAATGGGTCGATGGCTTAAAATCAGAACCGCCCCCCTTGCTATTGCATCGGGAATATAAGCCATCCCACCTTCAGCTTCTGGTCCCTGCTCTGCACTAGGAGCCGCTAAAAAGCAGGCCCCTGCTCCGGATTCAAACTCGGATGGTTTGATCTCTCGGCTATCCAAACAAAAATATCGAACGGGCCCTAAAAAGGGTTTTAAATGGTTGATCAAATCTGTATTTATCATGAAATTTTATTCTGCGTCCGGTGGAACATTCCACAATTGTAAAGCCTGAGTGGCTATTTTAGCAAATAGAGGAGCTGCTACTTGATTGGCGTAATTCGCCCCCGATTTAGGGCTATCGATCATTACCAATACTGCAAATTTAGGATCCTTGGCAGGGACAACACCTGTAAATAGAGCAAAAAATTCACCCGCCTTATAACCCCCTGTTAGGGATACTTTTCTGGCTGAACCTGTTTTACCAGCTACTTTGTAGCCTGGGACTTTTGCATTGGAAGCTGGTTGTTCCGTCACACTGGTTAAAATTTGAATCATCTGTTCAGCCACAGCGGGGAGGATCACTTGTTCGCCCGACACGGGACCATTCTTTTTTAAAAAACTAATGGGGCGTTTTACACCACCAGCTCCAAGACTGGCGTAGGCCTGGACCAATTGCAGGGGGGTGACGTTCAAACCATAACCAAAAGACATTGTCGCCTGAATAAATAAAGCCTTAGGATGGGGCTTTTGCACAAATCCGGAGGCCTCACCTGGAAACCCAGAACCAGTGGATTCTCCAAAACCCAAGCCTAAATAAGTTTTCCATAGTTGATCAGGCTTTTGCATCAGGACCAGCTTGGTAATCCCGACATTGCTAGATTTTTGCATGATCCCTGAAATATTCAAACGTCCATAATTTCTGTTTTCAATTTCCTGTACTTTGTTACTACCCAAATACAGATAACCGGGGCTGGTTTCTATTTCTGTGTGGGGGCTTACAACCCCGCTTTCTAAGGCGCTTAATACCGCAAAAGTTTTCATGACGGATCCTGGTTCCAAAACATCTGTCACTGCGCGATTTCTATACCGAGCATCGGGTTTCTTCTGTTTTAAATTCGGATTATAAGAAGGATGATTCAACATGGCTAAAACTTCGCCTGTTTTAACCTCTAAAATAATCACCGTACCCGCCTCTGCATTAAATCGACTCACAGTTTCTTTGAGTTCTTTGTAAGCAATGTATTGTAACCTTTGATCCAAACTTAAAATCAGATTCTTGCCAGGCCGCATTTCTTGTAAAGTTTCTAAGTACTCCACTCGACGGCCCTTTCTATCCCGTATGATGCTTTTTTTGCCAGGTTGTCCACTTAACCATTCATTGAATCCTAATTCAAGGCCTTCTTTGCCTTTGTCATCAATATCTGTAAACCCTAGTACATGCGCAGTCACTTCACCCAGGGGATAAAACCTACGGTATTCCGTCCTGCTGTTTAGGCCTGGCATGTTCAAAGATTTTATATGCTTAGCTAACTCTGGAACTAAATGGCGTTTCAAATACAAAAATTCTTTATTTTTATTGATCTGAATTTTCGCTTTTAATTCTGCCAAAGGCAATTCTAAAAACTGGGCTAAATTTTCGACATAGGGATGATTCAATTCGAATTCCTGTGGATTGATCCAAATCGATTCCACTGGTGTGCTAATGGCTAAAGGTTCTCCATTGCGATCGGCCACCATTCCCCGGAAAGGAGCTTGGGTAATGACCCTTAATGTTCTGGCATCCCCTTGGGATTTTAAAAAACCTTTTTCCCAAACATGCAAATCTATGATTCGAATCAAGAAACCTAAAACTATCAACCCTAACAAAGCAGATAACAACCATAGTCTTACTTTTAAATGGCTCTTCACAGGATTTAAGTTAAACGATTTCATCATGGTGAAAAATGAAATTTATCTTGTTTAGTTGGATAACTCATCCCTAATTTATGATGTGCCAGTGCTTCTACTCGTGCATCAGAAGCAATCGTGCCTCGTTCTAAGAGCAATTGACTCCATTCTATGTGGTAATCGTCTTTTTTAATCTGTAAATTTTCTAACTTAGCGTATAAAATTCGACTCAAATGCTTGGTGTACACCAGGCTAATTGCCGAAGCTACCAATGTACAAAATAATAACAGGAATGCTATCAAAGGCTTCGTTCCCAGGCGCTGAAAAGGCCCCAAGGGTTCCGCCAAGGCCTGTGCTGATGCGACTGATTTTTGCAATAAGCTCACCCTATAGCTTCTCCGCTACCCGAAGTACCGCACTCCTGGCCCTGGGATTTATTTTGATTTCCGTTTCTGTTGGAAAAATTGGCTTCTGACTGATTTTGAGCCACTTGGGCTCAGGCATTTCCGGTTCCCAAGGTAAGGTTTTTAATTTAGGCCTTGAACCTTCTTGAATGAAATTTTTAACCATGCGATCTTCTAAAGAATGAAAGCTTACCACTAATAATCTCCCGCCCCTTTTAAGAGCATTATGGGACAAATTCAGGAATTTTTCTAATTCATCCAATTCCCTATTTAAATAGATACGTATGGCTTGAAAAGTTCTAGTGGCTGGATGTTTGTTTTTTTCATGAAATTTTTTAGGAATAACTCGGGCGACCAAGGCCGCTAAAGTAGCTGTTTCCAATAAAGGCTGTTCTAATCTGGTTTCAACAATGGCTGCTGCTATTTTTTTAGAAAATTTTTCCTCACCATAGGTTTTTAAAACTTGGGCTAGGGTTTCTGCTTCTACTGTAGCAAGCCATTCTGCTGCAGACGTACCTGTTGATTGATCCATCCGCATATCCAAAGGCCCATTGTGGCGAAAACTAAATCCCCTTCGGGGATCATCCAATTGAGGGGAAGAAACGCCCAAATCCAATAACAAACCTGATAATTCACCAAACACTTCTTGCTCTTTTAGAAAATCAAAAATCCCACTAAAAGCCGTTTTGTAAAAATTAAATTTGGTATTGCTTGAATTTAAGGTCATACGACGCATTAAAGATTCCGCTGATTCGGCTGCCGCAGCATCTCGATCGCAGGCATAAAGCCCAGCCTCTGGCCCCAAACGCTCTAAAATAGCACGGCTATGCCCCCCACGGCCAAAGGTTGCGTCCAAGTAAAAACCTGTATACAGGCCTTGATTGGGGTTCAAATACTCTAAAATCTCTGACAATAAAACTGGATGGTGCATTGCAATAAAATCTCTGTACTCGTAACAATCATAATTAACGAGTCTTGATTATATATTATATGATCAAGACAAATCAAAAACTACGTACATCATGTACGCGTATTGATTTATTCCCATTAATGCACGATTCTTTCACCATCCATATTCATATAGCCTTTTAGGCGCGCCAAGGCTTCCATCTGTAATTGCCTGACCCGCTCTCGAGTTAAATGCACTTCTTCCCCAACTTCAGACAAAGTATGGGGCTCATAACCCAAAAGCCCAAAACGGCGAACTAGAATTTCTCTTTGTTTTTTTGGCAAATAATTCAACCAATACAAAATATTGTGCTTAATATCGCCCTGTTCAAGCACCCAAAGTGGGTCCCCATGAGTGTCTGACAAATTGTCTACATAAGGGTGATCAAAGTCTTCACCTATGTGTGCATCCAAAGATAAAACTTGTTCAGATAACAAATTGTATTTATCAGACAATTCAGATATTTCCGCATCTTCGGCATATATTTCCGGATGATGACGCAACAAATCTCGTTTTTTTCTAAAAAATTTAGACATGGTTTTTTGAATATGAACAGGAATTCTAACCACTCGCGCCTGATTCATAATAGCCCTTTCAATGCCTTGCCTGATCCACCAAATGGCATAGGTTGAAAATTTAAAACCCAAATCAGGATCAAATTTTTCAACGGCTTTGATTAATCCCAAATTGCCTTCTTCTACCACATCGTCAAAAGACAGGCCTTTGTTTAAATATTTTCTGGCAACTTTAATCACCAGCCTTAAATTACCTTCTATCATTTTATTTTTGGCCTGATGATCGCCACGCAAGGCTTTTCGGGTTAATGCCTTTTGTTCTTTGTCCGTAAGCAAAGGCTGATGAGAAATCTCTTGCAAATACAAATAAGACAAATCTGGTTCTGAATTAAAACTATTACTGTTAAAGGCGGTGTTTACCATGCCATTCCCCTTGCTATTTCTAAATAAATATAAAAATAGCTTTGTTTATTATATGGAGCTTAGACAAGGTAGTTCTAAATTAATTCCAATCAAATTTTTAAATTATTAAGCTTGCATGTTAACTAGATTTAACAATTGTTTGACTTCTTTTTCTTCCAATTCCTCCCATCGGCCTAATTTCAAAAACCGGGGCAATTGGATAAAGGCATAACGTACACGGATTAGGCGGCTTACATTCAGGCCCTGAGATTCCCAAAGGCGCCTGACTTCACGATTACGGCCCTCTTTAAGGGTAACATGGTACCACTGGTTGATGCCTGTGCCACCAACAGCCGTAATAGTTTCAAATTTGGCAATGCCATCTTCCAATTCCACCCCTTTTTTGAGGTTACTTAAAACCTGCTTGCTGGGAGAACCTAAGACACGCACAGCATATTCCCGTTCTATGGCATAGGAAGGATGCATGAGGCGGTGGGCCAATTCACCATTGTCTGTGAACAATAAGAGCCCTGAGGTATTGCAATCCAATCGGCCTATCATGACCCAACGTTTGTTGCGAATCCGGGGCAAATTTTCGAATACCGTGGGGCGGCCTTCAGGATCGCTTTTGGTACACAATTCTGCTGCAGATTTATGGTAAATAATAACTTTTGTTTTTTCCACCGCACCTGGTTTTTGATTTCTAGGTTGGTGGATTTTGAATAATTTACCAGCAATTTCTATTTTGTCTTTGAAATCCACCTGGCTACCCAAGCTTGCGATTTCGCCATTGACTTTTATTTTTCCTGCTGTGATCCAAGTTTCTATTTCGCGTCTGGAACCTAGGCCATGATGCGCCAAATATTTTTGCAGGCGTTGTTTTTCAGGTTTGTGCTGAACTGGTTCTGATCGCGTGCTTTTTTCTAATCTTGGTGATTTTTCTGGCCTACCTGATTTTTCTTGTTCAGGCCGTTTCTTCTTGAGTTTCAGTGTTTTGGGTTTCTGATTCTGGGGTTTCTGTGGTTTCATTTTTTTCTATCTCTTCAATCTTTTCAATTTCTTCAATTTCTTCTGTTTTTAATTCTAATGCTGGCAATAAAGGCAACTGGTTCAAGCTGTTTAAGCCAAAATAATCTAAAAAAGCCTTGGTGGTAGCATACAAGGCAGGTTTACCTGGCACAGCACGATGCCCTACGATGCGTATCCAGCCCCTGTCTTCCAATAAGGTTTTAAATATGGAAGTACTAACGGCCACGCCGCGCACATCCTCAATCTCCCCCCGGGTGACGGGTTGGCGATAGGCAATCAAGGCCAGGGTTTCTAACAAAGCCCTGGAATAACGACCGGGTTTTTCTTCCCAGAGCCTACACAGCAAAGGCGCATATTGAGGCCGAATTTGCAATCTAAAACCTGTGCCTACTTCTAATAATTCCAGTGCTGAATTTTCTGAATTTTGGTATTTTGCTTGTAAATTAAGCAAAGCCTGTTTTACTTCGTCTTTGCTAAAGCTTTGAGCCACATAGGTTTCAAGCAAAATATTCAAAATTGCATCCCATTCCAAGGGCTTGGCTGCTGCCAGCAGTAAAGCTTCTATCGCGGTTTCTAATATTAGCATGTTAGCATCCGTATATAAATCGGGCCAAAGGCCTCGTTTTGAACCAATTCGACCAGGCATTCTTTCACCAATTCTAGGGTAGATAAGAAAGTAACAACAATGCCCATGCGCCCTTCTTCAGGGACTAAAAAAGTTTTAAATTCAACAAAATCAGCCTCTTGGAGGCCTGCCAAAATACTGGCCATTTTTTCACGCACCGTGAGCACTTCCCTTTGAATGGTGTGCACGGTTCTTAAATCTGCCCTTTGCATGATTTGTTGAAACAGGTGGACTATTTCTTCCAAGCGGACAACCGGCTGAGGCCTTAATAGATCCAAGGCAGGCAGGCCTATGCTGGGTAAGAATACATCCCTTTCTAACCTGGGGATGGCATCTAAATTTTCTGCGGCTTTTTTGAACTGCTCGTATTCTTGTAGTCTGCGTACCAATTCGATGCGGGGATCTAATTCTTCTTCCAAGACCTGATTTTCTGGGTTTCTGGGTAAGAGCATGCGGGATTTTATTTCCGTGAGCAAAGCGGCCATTTCCAAGTATTCTGCCGCCAATTCCAAACGAAAATTGCGCATGATTTCAATATAACGCACATACTGCTTGGTAATTTCAGCCACTGGGATGTTTAAAATATCCAGATTGTGTTTTCGAATCAAATACAAAAGCAAATCCAAAGGCCCTTCAAACATCTCCAGAACCACTTCTAAGGCATCTGGGGGAATATACAAGTCTTGCGGTAATTCAGAGATGTAATTCCCCTGAACCTTGGCAACAAAGGCCTTTTCTCGCGCTGTGCCTGCTTCAGCAAGATCTAGCAAATTTTCGGCCCCCCTTCACTCAGAGCTTACAATCTTGTAGAATTGTATAGTTTATATAATAGTTAATATGGTTTATTAGCTGTTTGGCTAAACTTTAATTTGAGCACGACCGAGACCACCAGACCATGCAAAACTTTCTTAATTTTATACCAATAGTCGCCTTCTTCATAGCTTTCAAGGTTTATGATATTTTTATAGCCACCCAAGTGCTCATGGGTTTAACTGTTCTGCAATTCTTAGGTTTGAAGCTCGGGGGCAAAAAGCCCGGCACTACCCAGGCCATTAGTACCTTGGGTATTTTGGTTTTTGGGGGCTTGTCCTTAGCGTTTCGGCAAGAGATGTTTATTCAGCTCAAGCCCTCGATTGTGTATTGGATTTTTGCAATCACTTTATTTGTCAGTGAAAAATTTTTCAAGAAAAACTTTGTTCAAATCGCTTATCAAAAACAAAGCCAATCGCAACTTAATCTAGACCCTCAATCTTGGTCGTTTTTAAATGCCCTTTGGTATTATTTTTTGCTTATTCTGGGGCTGATTAATTTATTAGTTGCTTTTTATTGTTCCACAAGCTTTTGGGTTAATTTTAAAATGTTTGGAGCCACAGGTCTGCTTTTTCTATTTTTTCTATTTCAGATGTGGCTCATCAATTCCCGTAACACAGCCAATAAAGCCAACAAATAAGGAACCTAAGGAAATCTCATGAGTACAAGATTAGATTTTATCAAAGAAAAATTAAAAGAAGGCTTGCAGCCTAGCCATTTAGAAGTTCAAGATGATTCTGCAGCACACAAAGGCCATGCCGAAGCCCCAGATGGTGGTGGCAGCCATTTTAGTGTGTTCATTGTTTCTGCGGCTTTCAAAGACAAAAGCCCCGTAGAACGGCATCGCATGGTTTATTTGCCATTGGGGGAAGCCGTGGGCCGAGAAATCCATGCTTTGAGTATTCGAGCTTTAAGTCCCGAAGAACTTGATACTTAACTTCAAAAATTCATGACCACTATGGGCACAAAAGCAGCTTATCGCCATTGTTTGCAAAAAACCCGGGCGCATTATGAAAATTTTCCCGTTGCGGCTATTTTTTTAGGGTCTGGCCTAAAAAAAGCGATTAGCGCCGTTTATGCGTTTGCACGAGCTGCTGATGATATTGTGGATGAAAATATTTACCCGACTCAAAAAACCAAACAACAAGCGCTCAGCGCTTTTCGCGCTGAATTATACAATACCCAAAGCCAAGATCCTATCTTTATCGCCCTGCATCATAGTATTCAAACTTACCAATTGCCTTTGGATTTATTTTCTGCCCTTTTAGATGCATTTGAACAAGACATATACAAATTCAGCTATCAAAACGACGCGGAATTATTGGCTTATTGCTCTAAATCAGCCAATCCCATTGGCCGAATTTTGCTTCACTTGACTCAAAATAAAAATCCCAAAAGCTTTTTGCTTTCAGACATGATTTGTACGGGCCTGCAGTTGATTAATTTTATTCAAGATTTAAAATCCGATATTCAAGAACGCCAGCGCTACTATGTTCCCAAGGGCCAAAGTATCGCCCAACAAATTGAGCGTGCCGAGGCTTTTATTTTGGCTGGCCGAAATTTACCTGATTTTATTGATCACTGGGGGCTTAAAATACAAGTTAAACTAGTGATTAATTTGGCCCTTAAAATGCTCAAAAAACTCAAAAATAGGCGCTCTGAATGGGAAAGGCCTACCTTAAAATGGTGGGAATTTGTAACTGGCATGCTTTAAACTGGATTTTAAATCTGCCTTGTATTATACTTTTATTAGACCGGTCTAAGACTAGATTAATTTATTGATATACACTCATTAATCATAAAAGCAATTAAAAGCAGTAAGAGGCTAACACCATGGAGTACATCAGTTCCTACGAAGCAAAAACCCATCTGCCCCAGCTTCTAAAACGGGTTCATTCTGGAGCACAAATTGTGATCACCAAACACCATACGCCCATTGCTATGTTGATTCCTTTTGGGATCTCTAAAAAGCAAACTCAGGCAAGCACCATGAACTACGCCATCTAAATTTTATTTCACAATAAAATTATAGATGGAGTTTCTTGC
>JBJSZW010000219.1:0-17321 GCA_046090565.1 Gammaproteobacteria bacterium | reverse complement strand
TGGGGGGGGGGGGTGTGGTTTGGAGGCAAAATCTGTAATTGATTTAATACAGACAAGCACTGCTCAAAATTTAGTGCGTGCTTTTTTTCTCAAAGAGAAATTTAAAAACACAGATCATGCTCAAAATGCAAGTAAAAATGAACACTCAGAACTGCGTTTTGAGCGGGTGCATGTGGTGGGTGCAGGCATCATGGGGGGTGATATTGCGGCCTGGTGTGCCCTAAAGGGCCTTAGAGTCAGTTTGCAAGATACAAAAATAGATGCGATCGCCAAAGCCTTTCAAAGAGCACAGGGTGTGTTTCAGGCGGTATTAAAAGAAAATTACCTGGTAAAAGCAGCCCTAGATAGAATGGTGGCTGATCCCCAGGGGAATGGAATTTCAAAGGCCGATGTTTTAATAGAAGCTGTGATTGAAAATCTAGAATTAAAGCAAAACATATTTAAAAATCTCGAAAAACAGGCCAAGCCCGATGCAATTTTAGCAAGCAATACTTCGACCATTCCTTTGGAAGAAATAGCTGAAGCCTTGCAAGATCCTAGCCGTTTGGTGGGCTTGCATTTTTTCAATCCCGTTTCAAAAATGGAATTATTGGAAGTGATTCATGGCCAGAAAACAAAATCTGACATTTTAAATCAGGCACTGGCTTTTGCAACAAAAATTGATAAATTGCCCCTGAAAGTCAAAAGCAGCCCTGGATTTTTAGTGAATCGCATTTTAATGCCTTATTTACTGGAAAGTGCTTTGTTGGTCGATGAAGGCCATGATAAAAAATTGATAGATCAAGCCGCCCTAAATTTTGGCATGCCCATGGGGCCTATTACCTTGGCCGATACGGTGGGGATTGATGTTTGTGTATTTGCTGCAAAAAGCTTGTTCAAATACTATGGTGGAACTTTACCAAAGGCTTTAGAAAAATTATTTGAAGCCGGAAATTTCGGAAAAAAAACAGGACAGGGTTTTTATAATTATGCCTCTAAATCTAGTGCTAAAGTCCAAGAAAACGCAGCCACAGCCCTGGATCCCACCTTGGCAGAGCGCATGATTTTGCGTTTGATCAATGAAGCGGCAGCTTGTTTAAGAGAAGGCCTGGTTGCAGATGCGGACGCAGTGGATGCCGGTATGATTTATGGCACAGGCTTTGCGCCTTTCTTGGGCGGGCCCTTGCATTATGCACAAAGCCAAGGATTATCAGCCATCAAAGATCGCCTTTTAAAATTAGAGGCCAGTTTTGGGCCCCGTTTTAAGCCAGATCTCTGGTTTGATCAGCATTAAATTGCATTTACACAAAAGTTTAGGTTATTCGACTGAATTTTGCTTGACAACTACCTATCTTAAACGGTAAATTAAAGTTTTAGGTCCCCGGTTGGGTTTTGGAGTTTTCTTCAGGACTAAGTTATTTAACTCAATACTAGGGGGTGGTTTGATTCAAGCTAAACAAACACAGGATTGGGTTGAAAAATTATGCCACGGAAAACTGATAAACGCCATAGATTAATAGACGCCGCTAAAGTTTTGATACACAAACAAGGTTTTAACTTAACCACCTTGGCCGATATAGCCCAAGAGGCCGATGTGCCCCTGGGAAATGTTTATTATTATTTCAAAACCAAGGATGCCATCGGAGTTGCGGTGATCGATAAATGGTCCTCAGATTTTGCGAGTCTGTTTTTATACTTGAAAGAAAACAGTGATCCCCTGGTGCGATTAAACGCTATTTTACAGGTTCCAGACGATGAATTAGAGGCCATTGCCCGTTTTGGCTGCCCCATTGGGGGCTTGTGCTTGGAATTAGGCAAACAAGGGGGCCCTTTGGCCGATCAAACAGCTCGGATTTTGCATGATTTATTGGGTTGGGCAGAGCTGCAATTCAATGAATTGGGTTTGGTTGAAAAGGCTGTGGATCATGCCTTACATTTTGTAAGCGCCATTCAAGGTGCTTATTTGCTTGCACATACTTTTAAAGATCCAAAGATCGCACTGCGACAGTTCGAAAATTTAAGAATTTGGTTGAGCAGCATTACTGGACGTGTGGTTCAAAACAATACCATGACAGCTTATCCACCAGTTTATAATTTCTTAAGTGCTTTGTGTGTTTCGAATGCGAAACTCTCTAAGGCTATGCTCTTGCAAGAATCGGTTGAGGAATTTGTTTAGTACTTGGAACCCTTCATAGCTTTCCCAAAAAGTCTGGAAATCTCTATTGCCGATCAAAGCCTGTTGGTTTACGAAGGTGCTTCGAAGCTGAGGTCCTATGCCATCTCATCGGCACTATTGGGGCTTGGAGAAATAAAAAACAGCTATCAAACACCCAGGGGCAGGCATAAAATCAGGGCAAAGATAGGTGCGAGTGTTCCTGTTAATACAGTTTTTGTTGGTAGGCGGCCCAGTGGCGAGATCTGGAATCCTGAGTTGGCCATGGCCCATCCAGATCGGGATTGGATTTTAACTCGTATTTTGTGGCTCTCAGGCCTAGAACGGGGATTGAATCGCTTGGGTGAAGTAGACACCATGCAGAGATATGTCTATATTCATGGCAGTCCAGATACAGTCCCCATGGGGATACCAGGATCAAAAGGCTGCATTCGCATGCGAAATAGTGATATCATAGAGCTCTTTGATTTAGTCCCCATAGGAACGGAATTGAAAATTCAGTGAGTGTATCATCAAAATTTAATAAAATTGGTATTTATACCAAACCAAATGCACAGGATGTGGCTTCGGTATTTGCTATCGTGCGAGACTTTTTAGCTGATCGGGTCGAAATTTTGTACACAGACAATTCCAAGATTCCTCAGTGGATTCTAAATTGCGATTTACTTTTGGTCATCGGTGGCGATGGTAGCCTATTAAGGGGGGCCAGGTATGCTTTGCTTAATCAAGTGCCAGTGGTGGGTATTAATTTAGGGCGCCTGGGTTTTTTAACAGATATTAAACCCCAAAATTTAGAACAAGAATTGGATTTTATTTTAAACGGTCAATTTAAAACGGAAAATAGGCATAGTTTGTGTTTGCTTTTGGAAAATAAAAAAATTCCAGCCTTAAACGATATTGTTTTACAAACAGGTGCTTTGAATCACATGCTAGAGTTTGAGGTGTTTATCAACCAAGATTTTGCATTTTTCCAGAAGGCTGATGGTTTGATTATGGCAACTACCACAGGTTCTACGGCTTATGCGCTTTCAGCAGGGGGACCGATCGTTTACCCTAGTATTGCAGCCAGCCTCTTGGTGCCTATGTTCGCCCATACTTTAAGCAGCCGTCCTATTTTAATTCCTTTGAATTCAGAAATCGAAATCGTGCTTTCCAATAAATTACCGGCAGGGGCCAAAATCACTGTGGATGGTGATTTACAATTCAGTTTACCAGCTCAGGCCAGTTTTAAAATCAAAGCCCATCCCAATACCTGGGATTTATTACACCCCCAAAACTATGATTATTTTTCCGTGCTTCGCCAAAAATTGGGTTGGAGTACGAATGTGGGCTCTGATCGTTGGTCTCTCCCTCTGGAACATCTAGAAAATTAAAAAATAGCCGATAAAAAATGCTCAGAAGTTTATCCATTCAGAATTTTGCCATTTTAGAGAATCTAGACATTGATTTTGAAGCCGGTTTGAGTGTGTTTACTGGGGAAACAGGGGCTGGTAAGTCCATATTATTAGATGCTTTAAGTGCTGTTTTGGGAGCCAAGGCTGATGCACAATGGATCAAACCTGGCAGCACTCGAGCAGAAGTCAGTGCTTGTTTTTGCATTGAAAAGCCAGAAATACTAGATTTTTTAAAAAAACAGGATTTATTAAATCATCAAGATAATAAAAAAAATAAAGAGTGTCTGATTCGTCGGGTCTTAGTACGGGATGGCTATTCTAGGGCCTATATCAATGGCAGCGCTGTGACGCAGGCAACTTTAAAAGCATTGGGTGATCAATTGGTAGATTTGCATGGCCAGCATCAGTACCATGCTTTATTAAGAGCAGATTACCAAAGAAGTTTATTGGATTTTGATATTAATAGCCAAGAGTTATTATTAGAATTGCGAAAAATAAGTAACCAGGGCTTAAAAATAAAAAAACAATTAGAGGATTTGCTGAAAAACAATAAAAATACAGACAAACTCGCGTTGTTGAAATACCAACTGGCTGAATTAGCCGAGTTAAACTTACAAGCAACAGAAGTTCAGGATTTAGAACAAAGAATAAAAGTCCTGTCTCAGCAAGAATTTGTTTTAGAAAAAAGCGCGGAAAGTTTAAAGCAATTGGAGTCTTTGGATTTGTATCCTGCAATGAAGGCTTTAGAAGCTTGTGCTAAAAATAATACTTTATTTAAAAATATCAGCACTTGTGTGCAACAAGCCAATTTGGCCTTGCAAGAGGCTATTTCAGAATTACAGGGCATGGAAGATAAAATTAATTTAGACGCAGAAAGCTTAGAGGCTTATAATCAGCGTTTAAGCCATGTTTATACTTTGTCTAGAAAACACAAAGTACCTGCAGAAGGACTTTATGCCCACCAAACTGTTCTAGAATCTGAAATCAAAGAATACGAAGGTTTAGAAGAGGGTATTCAAAAATTAAGTCAAGAATTAGAAACTTTAATATTAGCTTACCAAAATTGTGCTGCAAGACTAAGCCAATGGCGAAAAAAGGAATCTAAACAGTTTAAATTAAAAATACAGAAAAAATTAGGGGAATTGGCTCTGCCTTTTGTGAATTTCGAAGTTTCAATCATAGAACAAAAACAGCAACTTTGGAATAAAAATGGCTGGGATGAAATTGATTTTTTAATCAGCTTAAATCCCGGGCATCCTCCAGGCTCTTTGAAAAAGATAGCGTCCGGTGGGGAATTATCAAGAATCAGCTTGGCCATCCAAGTGATTGCAGCAGAAAAAATGAAAATGCCGATTATTGTATTTGATGAAATTGATTCGGGAATTGGAGGGAAAACAGCTCAAGTGGTAGCGGATTTAATACGGGAATTGGCCCTAAACACACAGGTGATTTGTATCAGCCATTTGGCACAAATTGCAGCGAAGGCCCAGCAGCACTACTTGGTTTCCAAATCTTATGATCTCAAAACAAAAGCCCTGTACATTGAAGTAAAATACTTAAATTCCTTAGAACGCCCAGCGGAAATTGCCAGGCTTTTAAGTGGCAGTGTCTCTGATTCTGCCTTGGAACATGCTTCTGTTTTACTCAGTGCTTAAGCCAAAAAAATTAATAGCGATTATTTTTAGATTTTTTAGAAGGTTGTTCTTCCTGGCCATCTGTATCCGCTTGAATAATCATATGAGCGGCATCAGGCGGTGTTTCCAGATCTTGTTTTTGATCCAGTGTTCTTTTTTGTTGACGCATCAACAATGGGTTAAAGGTTGGCAGTTCATCCATGTTGGGGGTATCTGGATTTTGCGTGGCGTATACAGGAGGGGGCAAAGCTTCTCCTGGAGGTGGCGTGAAAAACAAGCGCTGTACAGGCCCAAGCCTAGGAGCAGTTGGAGGGATCACTCTTTTGGGCGAGGGCCGAACAGGCAAAGGTACGACAGATCCCTGTAAGTTAGCGGCTTCAAAGGCGGCTATTTCTTTAGCCGGAGGTTGGGGCAAAAGTGGTATTGTTCGCTCATCTAAACGAGGACATGGAAACCGCATTTTCTTAGTTCTTTTGGGAAAAGGCAAATAATGTTCGTTTTGATCTTTTTCCGGATCACTGAGGCGGTTTGCTTCCAATAAACAGTTTAGCTTAATTTGAAAATCAGCTTCTTTTTTTAAAAGAGCATAATTTTTCTGAATGAAATCTATAATCGATTGAGCCGTTATTTCTTGTTTGTTCAATCTAAGCAAAGTATTGGTTGTGCCCATTAAAATCTCAGCAGAAAATCCTTTACTTTCAAACTCAGGTATTTTCTTCAAACAAAAATCACTTAAAAAAGAAATTCTTTTCTCTAAACAGCCATTGTCCCACCCATGATTATTTAAAAGCAATAGAGAATAAAATTCATTATTTTTAACCGCATTAAACATCAATAATAAAGAATGCTCAAGCGTTTCAATAGCTTTTTTTAAATCTTGCGTCCAACTCCATTTGTTACTTAAAATAAACGGATTGTAATTGCCGATGTGAAAGCATAAATCCCTTAAACTGCCTTGGCTAAATCCTGAACCACCTTCTGAAATATCAGAAGGTTTATAAACTTTTTCTTGGTCCAATGAACTTCTATATATTTCATCTATTTTTTTACCATGCAATGCAAAATCTTGATTCAAAGCACGAACAAATGTAAGAGTGTCTTTAATGTTAGATAATTGTTCTGTATCAATTTGATTATTTTTTAGAAAGTAATTAGCCATATTCAAAAATTTATCATAAATGCTTTCGGCAGAAGCTGAAGAAGCAGCAGGTGTTTCTAAAGCAGGTAAAAAAGGAGCTAACGAAGGCGCTTGTCCCAATTGAATCTGTGTATCAAATGGTGCTAATGGTGCTAAAGCTTTAAAATTTTTCATTTCTATTGTAGGAATCCTGACGGCTTCGTCCAAGCTCAATTCTTTTTTGACTGTATTTTCTAAAATATAAAAAGTCCGAATCATACCCAAATTAGACACCCATGAACAATTACCTATGGTTTGAGCAGCCAAATTTACATAAAGAAATTTTTCAAGAGGCGTTTTATGGCTTACAGATAATTCATCTAGAATATCCACAAAATTCGATTCTGGTGTGCTTGAGAGCCAGCTGTTGTAGGCCATTCCTAAAATCGAATCAATCATAATATGAAAAGAAGGGCTATTAATAGCACAGCGGTAAATAGAAATGCCAGGTAAATGACGATCTTGCAATTCACGTCCCAAATTCACATAAGCCAAATAAACAAAAGGATGATCTTTGTAGCGCTGCAGTACAATACCCACAGAATGATCTGAGGAAGAAGATTCGTCTTTAGAAAATAAACAAGGAAGAGGTAAAAAAGTGTCTGCATTGTAGCTAAATTTTAAAGACAAACGGCAAAGCATATCTTTATTGTATCCGTTGTCATCAAAGTTTGTTTTACGATCCATAAAAGTAGAGATTGCCCAATTGTAATTAGGAGGCAATGTAATTGTTTTATTGTTTTCCAAATCTAAGAAATATTTGAGCATAATTTGGTAATGTATACCTTCTGTACGAAAAGAAAATCCTTCGATGGTTCTAGTTGTGCTGATATTATTGTAATGATCTTGTATGATTTGGTCTAAAATAGTTTTCCAAAGTTTTACAAGAGATTCGGGTAATTGCCTAATCATAGAGCCTGACAAATAGAAATTTTTAATTAAGGTGATAAACAAATCTTCACCCTCGTAATTTTCTTTGAGATTGGCACCTTCAGTAATGGCCTGGCAAATCAAATCTAAGTTCTCATCCACACAACTGGCAGAAAAATACCGATATTTCTCAAATAATTCAGAAATAATTCTGGGAATTAAAGAAAGCCCTAAACCTGTTGAATCAGCGCGGGTTAAGGGCATTGGCGAGACAGCGGCAGCCCCAGTAATAGACAAATCAGATGCAGGTACAGACATGTGAATCAATCTCCAAAGCAATTAAAAAATATAAAAATAAAAGACATACTAACATATTAAAGATTGAAACACAAATTCCTCAATAAAATTCAAGCATTGTGCTTGGGTTTGGAGATTAGCAAATAAAACAGAGGCACGATAAAAATAGTAAACAAAGTGCCAATCAGCATGCCGCTGATAATAACAACTGCAATACTAAAGCGGCTGGTAGCCCCAGCGCCAGATGCCAAAATAAGGGGAAATAAACCTACCACCATGGCTGCCGTTGTCATTAAGATGGGGCGCAGGCGGATACTGGCAGATTTTAAGATAGCACTTTTAACAGAAAGCTTATTTTTTAGCTGTAATTGATTCGCAAATTCTACAATTAAAATCCCGTGCTTGGTGATCAAACCAATTAAAGTGACCAAACCAATTTGGCTGTAAATATTAAGGCTGGCAGCACCTAAAAACAAAATTAATAGGGCCCCAAAAATAGACATAGGCACGCTGAGCATGATAATAAAGGGATCGCGCAGGCTTTCAAATTGAGCGGCTAAAACTAGGTAAATAATAATCAATGCAAATAAAAACGTGTAATACAGGGCATGGCCTTCTTCTTTGTATTGGCGAGCTTCACCTAAATAATCATAGCTGTATTCTAAGGGGAAGTTATTTTCAGCATAGTTTTGAAAAAAAGCCATCACATCGCTCATTTTAGCCCAAGGTGCGACAACAGCGCCTAAAGTAGCTGCATTGATTTGATTGAATTGCAGTAATTCTGCAGCTTCTTGGCTGTTGCTTATTGTAGCGATATTGCCAAATTTTGTACTGAATTGGCCATCGTCTGAATAAATGTAAAGATTTTCAATTTCTTCAATCCCTAGGCGTTTAAGCCTGGGGCTTAAGGGGATAACCTGGTAACTTTTTCCGGCCATGCTGAATAAATTGACATAATTTCCACCTAAAAAGGTAGAGAGGCTATGGCCAATGGTTTGCATGGAAATGCCCATGAATCTGGCTTTTTCATGATTAATTTCTATTTTAATAACAGGTGTATTGAAAGACAAATCACTGTCTACCACAAAAAAATTGCCAGTTTTAAGCGCAGCTGTTTTTAATTTTTCCATCACATCATACAATTCAGGATAGGTGCTTAAAGTCGTAACAACCAATTGAAAAGGCAGGCCACGGCTCCCGCCAGAAGGCAAAGGAGGACGTTCAAAGGCAAAGAAATTCATGCCTGGAATTTCATGCAATTTTTTTTGCACCATTTGTAAAAGTTTCTCTGAAGAATTTTCTCTTTGGTTCCAAGGTTTTAATAAAAGGCCGGCAAAGCTAGCATTTTGAGATCCAGTGCCCGCAATAGAAAATAACAAATCTTTGTCTTCTAAAGGCATGAGTTTTTGAATCATTTGATTGCTATAGGCGTTTGTGTAATCGATATTGGCATACTGAGGCGCTTTCCCCGCCATAAAAATAATGCCCTGATCTTCGGGGGGAGCCAATTCTTTGGGAGTGAATTTTAGAAAAATCAAGCTGCCTAAAATAATCAAGCTAAAAATCGGAAAAACTCTTTTTGGTTTTTCCAATACAGGTTTTAGTATTAGAATGTATTTTGCTATTAAGGTATTAAAAAAAGCCTCAAGTCGATGGTGTAGGGAAACTTTTTTTTGCTCCGGATTTTTCAGTAATTTAGAACACATCATAGGTGACAGTGTGAGCGCGATAATACCAGAAATGAAAACTGCACCAGCCAAAGTCAGGGCAAACTCACTGAACAAAGTTCCCGTAATACCCCCCATAAAGCCAATGGGTGCATACACTGCCAGTAGGGTAATGGTCATAGAAATCACGGGGCCAGTTATTTCACGGGCGCCAATCAAGGCGGCTTCTAAGGGGGTTTTTCTTTGGGCCAGGTGGCGATAAACATTTTCAACCACCACAATGGCATCGTCTACCACTAGGCCAATGGCTAAAACCATGGCTAGTAGGGTAAGTAGATTAATGCTAAAGCCCATCAACAACATAAGGGCTGTTACGCCAATAATAGAAAGCGGAATCGTAACAACAGAAATAATAACAGCACGAAAATTACCCAGAAAAAGCAAGATAACCAGCATGACAATGCTGGAAGCTTCGAGCAAAGTTTTGATGACCTCCTCAATAGAGGCTTTGATAAATTCCGTAGAATCATAGGCGATTTCCAATTCCATGCCTGGGGGTAAATTGTTTCTTAAGGCATCTAATTGCTGTCGAACCGCTTTTACCACGGTGAGCGGATTAGAAGAGGGTGTGTTATCAATGCCTATGAACACCGCACTTTTGCCATTCATCGTCACTACAGTATCGTAATCTTGGGCATCTAATTGGATTCTGGCGACGTCTTTTAGGCGAATAATTTTATTATTTTCAGATTTGATAATAATATTTTCAAATTCTGATAAATTTTCCAAATGGGTATTCACAGAAATATTGCTGATCAAAAAATAGCTTTTGCTCTGCCCCGCGGTGGATTGGTAATTTTGTGCAGCCAAGGCCTGGGTTAAGGCATCTGCACTGATTTGATAGGCCTGCATTTTTTCAGGCTCTAACCAAACACGCATCGCAAAGGTTTGCCCGCCTAGAATATCTACAGCAGCTACGCCATCTAAAGTTGCTAAATTGGGTTTGATTTTTCTTTTGATATAATCCGTAATTTGAGGATTGCTCATGTTTTTGTTGGCAAAACTGGCGTATAAAATCTTAATGCTATCACCTGTTGTTTTGGTGATGATGGGGGTATTAATGCCCCGAGGCAGCACGCCGTTCACTTGCTGGGTTTTGGCCATGACTTCTGTCATGGCCTGATTGGGAGGAAAGTTGAGTTTAATGTAGGCTTGTACTGTGCTTAAGCCTTGGGTACTGTTGGAAATAACATAATCAACCCCTTCTGCCGAAGCCACTGCCTCTTGAATAGGGGAAGTCACGAAACCTTGCATTAATTCTGTAGAAGCCCCTGGGTAGGAAGTACTCACGGTGATCAGCGTATTGGTAAGTTCTGGGTATTGACGCAATTGCAGAGAATTTAAAGATTTAAGACCAATCAACAGAATGAAGGCGCTAACAACAAAAGAAAGTACAGGTCTTTTGATAAAAATATCTGTGATCATTAGTAATCCAGCGTCTGGGGATTGCTAGCACTTAGGTTGGGAGCGGAGTTCGGGTTAATCATCACGGGGGCTTTGTCATGCAATTTGATCTGTCCATCAGCAACTACGCGTTGTCCTGCTTTCAAACCGCTTAAAATAGCAATCTCTTGATTTTTTTTAGGACCTGTTTTCACATAAACCAAATGAACCCTTAATGATTTTGGATTTTTAGGATCTGCTTCTATCACATAAACTGTATTGCCATACAAGCTATAATCAACGGCCGTTTCTGGCAAAACAATCAGGGGCTCTGCCGCTGGTAGATCAGGGTGATGGAGTAAAATTTGGGCTTCTGCAAACATACCGGGAAAAAGTAAGCCTTGGGGATTGGCCAAATTAGCCTGAAGACTAATATTTCGGTTTTTCGTATCTAATTTCGGATCAATAGCTGTGATTTTGCCTTCAAATATATTTTCAGGTAGGGCTTCTATTTTGGTTTGAACGGTTTGGCCAATTTTAAGTTGAGGCATGTTTTTTTCTGGTAGGGAAAAATTCAAATGCATGCTGTTTAGATCCGTCAAAGAAGCAATGATTTGGCCTGGCTGTAGGTATTCTCCGAGCTTGATTTGTCGAATACCCAAAACGCCATCAAAGGGGGCAATGATGTGTTTTTTATGAACAGCCGCTGTGGCAGCTTCAATGCTGGCTGTTGCTTCGTCTAACGCGGCTTTCTTTTGATCCAAATCAAATTCTGATACAAATTTTTGTGCCGAGAGCTTCTGGCTGCGGGTTAAGTCAATTTGGGCTAATTTGTATTTGGCTTGGGCAATTTTTAGATTGGCTTGTTCTGTTTCATCGTTTAACTGCAGCAACAATTGCCCCGCCTTAACAGCATCGCCAGATTCAAATAAAATAGCCTGTACACGGCCATCTACCTCTGTGGCCAAGTCAACGGCTTGAACGGCTTCTAGGCTACCTACGGCTTTAAGTTCCAGGGGCCATTGGGCTGTTTGGGTGGTCACAGCATTTACCAAAGTAGGCGGGGGTGAAAAAGGCTTCATAAATAAAAAAGGAACAAATTTAAAGGCCAAGGCACCCAGAATAATGCAGATGAGGCTCGCAAGAACCAGGTAAAACTTGTTTTTTAAAATTTTGAACTGTGGCATACTGGGCATTATGAATATTAGGTTAGCAAAAATTGCCTAACTCTAGAAATTGAGGCTTTAGAAATTTTGGAAAATTTTATGAATAATACAAAAACAATCTGTGGATTTACTATAGGCCAAAAAACACCCCTTTTCTTGATCGCAGGTCCCTGTGTGATTGAAAGTGAAGAATTAATCCTAGAAACAGCGGGCACTTTGAAAGAAATTACAAAAAAATTAGGGATACGTTTTATTTTTAAGTCTTCTTTCGACAAGGCCAATCGCAGCTCTGTGAATAGTTTCAGGGGCCTAGGCATAGAAAAAGGGCTCAGTATTCTTGAAAAAGTGAAAAAACAGATTCAGGTGCCTGTGATTACAGATGTGCACGAAGACAGCCCCTTAAACGAAGTGGCCCAAGTGGTGGATGTTCTTCAAACACCTGCTTTTCTATGTCGTCAAACGAATTTTATCAGCAATGTTGTTAAACAAGGCTTGCCTGTGAATATCAAGAAAGGCCAATTTTTGGCCCCCTGGGACATGGAAAGAGTAGTCGAAAAAGCCAATGCAGCCAAAGCTAAGCCAGAGCAAGCCATTTTAGTTTGCGAAAGGGGCGTGAGCTTTGGTTATAATAATTTGGTAGTAGATTATCGTTCTTTGGCGATTATGCGCAAAACAAAATGCCCTGTGGTTTTTGATGCCACCCATTCGGTACAATTGCCCGGGGGTTTGGGGCATGCCTCTTCAGGACAGCGAGAATTTATTCCAGTCTTAACGCGTGCGGCAGTGGCAGCCGGCATCAGCGGTTTGTTCATGGAAACCCATCCTAATCCAGACAAAGCCTTAAGCGATGGCCCTAATGCCTGGCCTTTGGGCAAAATGGAAACCCTATTGGAGCAAATTATTGTTTTAGATCAACAAGTCAAAGCCTGGCATTGGCTAGAGGAGGATGTTTAAACTTTATGGAAATTTCAAAAATACAGGCCAGAATGGTCTTGGATTCCAGGGGTTACCCAACCGTGGAAGCGGATGTTTATTTGAACTCAGGGGAATTAGGCCGAGCCATCGTACCCTCGGGTGCTTCGACAGGAAAGTTTGAAGCCTTGGAATTACGCGATGCAGCCAAACCCTATTTGGGCAAAGGGGTGAATCGGGCCGTTCAAAATATCAATACCCTGATTGCGCCTAAGCTTTTGGGGATGGATCCCAGGCTGCAGCAGGTTTTAGATCAAATCATGCTAGATTTAGATGGAACAGACAATAAATCCAAACTAGGCGCCAATGCCATTTTAGCGGTTTCCATGGCTTTGGCTCGGGCTGCTGCTCAACTGGAAAAAAAGCCCCTGTTTGCTTATTTGAACCAAGCTTTCTTTTCGCATTTAAAACCCAGTTTGCCCAGGCCCATGATGAATATTTTAAATGGCGGCGTGCATGCCAGTAATAACCTGGATATTCAAGAATTCATGCTCATTCCCAATGCTACGCGCTATGCCTTTCCAGAAATGCTACAAATGGGGGCGGAAGTTTTTCATCATCTTAAAAATTTACTCAAAAAAAAGAATTTAAGTACCAGCGTGGGGGATGAAGGCGGTTTTGCCCCCAACCTAAACAATCACACAGAAGCCTTGGATTTATTGATGCAGGCGATTGAAACAGCAGGATACCGAGCGGGAGAAGATTTAAGCCTAGGCCTAGATTGCGCTGCCAGTGAATTTTTTGACGGTCGCACCTATAATTTAAGCGATCAAGGTAAATTAGAGGCTGGGGCTTGGCTGGAAGTCTTAAGCAAGTGGTCGAAGCATTATCCCCTAATTTCGATTGAAGATGGTTTCGCAGAAGACGATTGGCCGGCTTGGAAAATGGCTACTGAAACTTTAGGATCCCAATTACAATTGGTGGGAGATGATTTGTTTGTAACCCAAACACAACGTTTATCAAAAGGCATTGCTGAAAAAACAGCCAATGCTATTTTGATCAAATTAAACCAAGTCGGCACTTTGTCTGAAACCATAGAAACTCTGCGTTTGGCCGAAAAAGCAGGTTATAATACTGTGATTTCGCACCGTTCTGGGGAAACAGAAGATACTTTTATTGCGGATTTAGCAGTGGCCTCTGCAGTAGGTTTGGGGCAAATTAAAACCGGTTCTTTGTGCCGTACGGATCGCGTAGCCAAGTACAATCAATTATTAAGAATTGCCGAGTTATCGTAGATTATGACAAGCTATAAATTGTGGTTCACGAGCACTGCAGTTCTATTATTATTTGCCTTGCAGTGGCTTTTATGGCAGGGCAAAGGTGGTATAGGCGATGTAAAGCGTTTGAAAATAGCCATTGTCCAGGTTGAAAAAGAATTAGAGGCCCTAAGCCTGCGTAATCTGGCTTTGGATCAAGAAGTTAGGCAATTGAAACGCAATCCCCTGCTGATTGAAGAAAGAGCTCGCCTAGAATTGGGTTTAATCAAGCCGGGTGAAAGCTATTTGGCCATGCCTGATTAATATAAGCATGTTTTAACTGCACTCATTCTATGACACCTCCACTGGATTATATTTTACTCTCTTAGTAGGGCGTCCGAAAGACTAGGGCTAGATCATCTCAAAGATGTGGCTAACGGGAAGACTTTTAGTGCGTCAGCCCTGATTGGATTAATAGTAGTGATAGCAATTTTGAGATTTGGTGTTATAATAGTCCTCTTAAATTAACCAATATAGGAGTTATTCACTATGTTAAACACCGAAGCTAAGGCTCAAATTGTTGCGAAATTTCAGCGCACAAGCCAGGACTCTGGTTCTCCAGAAGTTCAGGTGGCTTTGTTATCGGCAAGTATAGATGCTTTAACAGGGCATTTAAAAACCCATAAAAAAGACGTACATTCCAGACGCGGTTTGTTAAAAATGGTCAGTAGACGCCGCAAACTTTTAGATTATTTAAAAAGGGTTAATTTTAGTGAATACGCTAAATTAATCAGTGCTTTAGGCTTACGAAAATAGTAAAACCTCAAAGTCATTTGCGAATAAAAGTAAAAACAGTCTAGTTATTAATATATTTAAGGATAGGTCAGTGCCTGTATACGAAAAAATACTTCCTTTTGGAAAGCATCAATTAACAATACAAACCGGTCTTGTAGCTAAGCAGGCAAGCGCTTCGGTTATGGTGAGCTTGGGAGATACCATGGTTTTAGTGGCGGTGGTAGGCGCCCAAAGCAAGGAAGATGCTTTTCGTGATTTCTTCCCTTTAAGGGTGGACTATCAGGAACGTTTTTATGCAGCAGGAGAAATACCCGGTGGTTTCTTCAAGCGCGAGGGCAAACCCACAGAGCGTGAGGTTCTGATATCTCGTTTGATTGATCGCCCGATTCGTCCTTTATTCCCCGAGGGTTTCCAAAGTGAAGTCCAAGTGGTTGCTACTGTCTTATCCTTGGATCCACAAATTGATTCAGATATTCCAGCCATGATCGGTGCTTCAGCGGCCTTGACTCTTTCTGGAATTCCTTTTAATGGCCCCATGGGCGCTTCAAAAGTGGGCTATCTAAACGGTGAATATATTTTAAACCCTTCAGCCAAAGAACTGGAAACTTCCAAATTGGAACTGGTTGTTGCTGGCAATAGTCAATCGGTACTCATGGTTGAATCAGAGGCCTCTGAATTGTCTGAAGAAGTTATGTTGGGTGCTGTACTGTTTGGGCATCAAGCTTTTCAGCCCGTGATTCAGGCCATTGAAGCCCTGAAAAAAGAAGCTGGAAAAACACCTTGGGATTGGCAACCAGCAGTTTTAGAAGATGGCTTAGAAAATCAAGTGCTCGCCCTCAGCGAAGACGCTTTAAAAGACGCTTTTAGGATCCAAGACAAACAAGCCCGTTACCAGGAATTAGATAGAATCAGAAATCTCGTGGTTGAGCAATTGGGTAAAAAAGAAGATGGTACGGGTTATGAATCGCGTATTCTTCTCAACCTGGTCCATGACTTGGAAAGTAAGGTTGTGCGTGGACGCTTGATCAATGGAGAAACTCGTATAGATGGTAGAGATACGAAAACAGTTCGTCCGATTACCATAAAAACAGGTTTCTTACCCAGGGCACATGGTTCTTGTTTGTTTACCAGAGGAGAAACCCAAGCCATTGTGGTTGCAACTTTGGGAACGACCAAAGATTCTCAAATCATAGATGGCCCCTTGGGAGAATACAAAGATGCATTTATGTTGCATTATAATTTCCCACCTTATTCCGTGGGGGAAATAGGCATGGTGGGTTCTCCAAAGCGTCGTGAAATTGGTCATGGCCGTTTGGCCAAAAGAGCTATTAATCCGATGTTGCCTACACAGGATTTTCCTTATGTGCTGCGTATTGTTTCTGAGATTACAGAATCTAATGGCTCAAGTTCTATGGCCACAGTTTGTGGTAGTAGCTTGGCTTTGATGGACGCGGGTGTGGCTATTAAAAATCAAGTAGCCGGCATTGCAATGGGATTAATCAAAGAACAAGACAAATACGTAATTCTAAGTGATATCTTGGGAGATGAAGATCACCTAGGAGACATGGATTTTAAAGTGGCAGGTACTGCATCAGGCATAACAGCTTTACAAATGGATATTAAGATTGATGGCATCACTGCGGAAATTATGAAGCATGCTTTAAGTCAAGCCAAAGAGGGTCGTTTGTTTATTTTAGAAAAAATGAATGCTAATTTGGCCAAACCACGAGGCAACATGTCGGCTTATGCGCCTAGAATTATTAGTTTTAGAATTAATCCAGAGAAAATTCGTGAAGTCATAGGCAAAGGCGGTTCAACCATTAAGGCCTTGACTGAAGAAACTGGAACAACGATTGAAATTGAAGATAAAACAGGAACAGTGACGATTGCATCAGTGGATGAAATGGCCAGCAACGAAGCCAGGCGAAGAATAGAATTGATTGTTGCAGATGCAGAGATAGGTCAAATCTATGAAGGTCGGGTTGTAAAATTGGTTGATTTCGGGGCTTTTGTAAGTTTCTTGGGCAGCAAAGAAGGTTTGGTTCATATTTCTCAGATTAGCCAACAACGTGTTGAATCTGTTTATGATGTGTTAATAGAAGGCCAAGAAGTTACAGTCAAGGTCATAGACATTGATCGCCAGGGTAAAATCAGACTTTCTATGAAAGAAGTTACAGATCAACGTAGCCTGGGTTAAAATAAGGTAAATTAGAATTCTCAAAGACAAGGAGGTCTTTCCCATGCTTTTTTCAAAAATAAACAAAGCTTTGGCATCAGTTTTGACAGTGTTATTCGCTTTTTCTGCCCCTGTGATTTCTGCAGAACCCATTAATTTTTGCAATGATTCAGCCGAATGGGCCCCTTATTATTATCATCCCCGAGTGAATGGAACGCCTGACACCAAACAAGTGATAGGTTTTACCAAAAACAAGCGTAAAGCCCCCGGATTTATCCGTGGGGATATAAGCTTTCCTTAAAAAAATAAAGGGTGTAGCATTAGTTGTTGTTTATAGTGTATAATCACTAAATGCCTATCCCATTAAAATATAAGTCCAATC
>JBJSZW010000218.1:0-8972 GCA_046090565.1 Gammaproteobacteria bacterium | reverse complement strand
CCTAAAGGCCATTTTTAAACTTATTTAAATTTATACCGAAGGAAGAGCTTGCTTAGAGAATTTTTAAAAGGGTTAAAAGGAAAGGTATGATTAATTTAAGGTTTAGGAAGGGGCAAGTCCTCGTGGAGTAAGATAGGAATGGGTAGTTCTAATTGCATCTGATTCAAAGTAATTTTTGCTTTATAGGCGATCACTTCTACCCCAATCAGCATCGCATGTTTTAAGAGTTTATGGTACAGGGGATCATGGCGTTCGCTGAGTAAAATATTATTGGCACCGCTGTGTTGAACGCAATAGCATAAAATCGCTCGATGGCCATTTTGTTTGATTGCAATTAAGCGATGTAGGTGTTGTATTTCTGCACCGCTGGTTTCTGGGAAAATGCCTTGACCTTCTGAGTTGGCATAAGTGAGCAATTGAACATCCATGAAACATTGTTCTTGATTTTTTTTGAGCAAAATATCCAAAGGTAAATTATAACCTTGTACAATATTGGGGTGGGCATTGGTGTGAATCACTTGATAGCCCTGTAGTTCTGGAATAAGATCCTGGCGAATGGCTTCCAGAATCAGGGGGCGGGTGTGTTCTGGATTAATGGCCACTAAATGGCCGCCATCTACTTCTACAATTTCAAGTGTGTGTAAATATTCAACAGGCGGTGGCAGGGGATTTGAAAACCAAACACGACTACCCAGCACATCGCTGCCTAGTAATGGGCCAAAATTAGGGCAACGAACAATAATCTTTTTGCCTTGAGGCAAAGCGACAAGCACTAGGAATTTTATCATTCTTTTGATTAAAACGGCTTCTGTGAGTGGACTTTTAAATCGCATGAATCATATGGCCTCAATAGCTTGCTTTACATACTTACAATGTCCTTCGTTTAAGGCATCGGCTGACTTTCAGTTTTATTTACCCTTGGTTTTTATTCGGGCTTATGTGGCTTGCTAGGGGGGGGATTTTTTGCTATAGTTCAATATTTAAGTGTTTCATAAATATGGAGGAGCGTAGGCTCTATGGCGACTCGAGCAAGGAAAACAGAGGCAACTGAAAAGCGGCCTAAAAATAGTTCTAATACCACAGATAAAAAGAAAGTTGCTTCAGGTAAATCTAAAGCTACAACTCCTACGACCCCTACAATTCCTATGTCTACTGCAGTGGAGGGGGCTACAGTGAATAAAGCGGTGACTGCGGGTCATACGATCAGTAAAGCAAATCTGAGTAATGTTCCTTATCAGCCCTATGATTTGACTAAAAATGAATCATATATGAGCGATAATCAACTCTTACATTTTAGAAAAATTTTAGAAAGATGGCGTTATGAATTAATGCGGGAAGTTGATCACACCTTAAGTGAAATGAAATCAGCGGATGTGCCTGCAGATTTAAATGACAGAGCGACTCAAGAAGAGGCTTTTAGTTTGGAGCTCAGGACACGCGATCGTGAACGAAAGTTAATCAAAAAAATAGAAGAAGCCATAGAACAAATTGATGGCAAAGAGTATGGTTATTGTGAATCTTGTGGGATTGAAATTGGCATTAGACGCCTAGAAGCCCGGCCTACAGCCACTTTGTGTATTGATTGTAAAACTTTGGATGAAATTCGAGAAAAGCGAGAAGCGCATTAAATCTAAAGAAACTAATTCTAATTGATCAAGATCCTCACAGCCCAACGCCTTACATCCTTCAATAAGTTGTCGGATGGGAGGCGAAGAGCCTGCCTGAAATTTATGAGGATTTGGAAAGCGGCTCCACCGGCCTGTCTTATTTGATGCGCTTCCTCAGTTCGGGCTTTAAAAAAGTGATGCCCGAACGGGCTCCCTAGTCCGCGTCATCGTAAATATCCACCTCATCCCAACTAGGGGTTTGTCCGCCACTCCCTTCTGCCCACCATGCCTCTATTACTAGAGATCTGAAAAACTCACTAACTTTACTGCTCAGATCAACTATCCAGACCTGCCTTGGATTTGGAGTTGATGCATTTGAGTTCTTGGATGCGTATCCGAGATCTGAAAGAATTTTTGGCCAAGACAGAAGGAGTACGTTGAGCTGCTTCTGGTTCTTTTTTTTCGGTTTTATATGGTGCTTAAAAATGTCTTGAGGTCTTAAATCCCCATTTGGCAGGTCCTCAATATGAATATGACTCTTTAAGAGATCTTGATTGTTTTCCAGGCTATCCAAAAAATTTTCCAGGGCCTTTAATTTTGTGGGCGTGATTTGCTTTGAAAGATTAGGATCTGCTTGAGCTTCACTAACGTGTTTTTGGAGGGCCTCCTTTGCTTCCCGCTTTTGGATCTTCCAAAAAGCTTGTTTTTTAGCGATGCGTTCTGTGGGTGGTTTTTGAAATTGAATAACCCCCGCTGCCGCTGGCGCACATGTGCCGATACCCATAACAATCAAGAAGGCTAATGAGAGTGCGCGCGGTCTTGCGCCACCGCCAGCGGTCTTTTCGAAAAATATTTTTTGAAAGGCAGTAAAAGGCATGAATCTTTTCCTAAAATTTTAACGGGTGTAGGCTGACATAGCCTGCCTAGCGGCTCGCAAGCGTTTGAAATCCTTGTCTGCGTGATAGGATGACCGTGTCAAAGGCGAGGCGCTTACGAGTAAAAATCCTTTTCCATTTGCCATCGCTTCATACTCTTGGAATTCTTCTGGCTCAATAAAAGGGCTGGAACAGAGACCAGCCCTTTTTAGATAAAGATTTTTAGGGTCTTTGATCTTTTTTGACAGTCGTACTGCAGGTACTGGAACAGGCTTGAGCCGCTTCTTTCATCATATCCATCATATTTTGACTGTATTGCATGACTTGTTTGGAGATTTCATTGCAAAAATTGATATTTTGTTGGGCAAAGCGTCTGGCCATATCGACGCTGGATCCACAAAGTTCTGACCAATTCTTAAAAGCTTCGTTTGGGTTGTTCATATTCATAGGTAATGTCTCCTGGTAATTTCAACTGTTGTAGTATGTTGCACTGCAAAATAAATCGTCTTCAGTGTAGAGCAATTTTAAATTGAATGCAAATAGGCTTCTGTTTAGGATGAATGTAATACCCAATGTGTCAGGCCAATTAATCCTAATACCAATAAAATAGTTAATACAATACCCACCATCAGATAGATCCACCAGGGAATTTTGCCTGTAAAATCTTGTTGGTACTGCTTTTGGGACTGTACGCCAAAGAAAGCACTCAACACGCTCTGTAAAATTTTCAAGAGATCGGCTAGAATTTGATTATTCAAGAGGAGACTCCCATGGAAAAAGAAAATACGATGCCTGCTAATAATTTTTTACAAGAATTAGGATTACACATTGATCAGCTCATTGAAAATTTTGAAATGCTGAAATTAGAGCTGGATGATTACAAGCTAGCAAATCAAGATTTAGAAAGCAAATACCGAGACCAAAAAGAAATCAACAATCAATTAAGAAATCAAATTGATGATATGAAAGCCCAGTACTTGCTGTGGGAACAAAATATAAATGGTATGCTTAAAAAATTCACAAAAACAGAAGTGAGTATGGGCTTAAATAAACCGAACATAGTTGTTCAAAAAACTTCTGAATTAGAAATGGTATAATGTGATAGTAAAGAAATTATCTGTTTTAGATTGCGTATTGGTTGGCTTGGAGAATGCTCTGAGTGTCTCGAGCTTTTCTAAGCCTAATTTTAACTTTAAATTTAACTTGCCGGTTCCGGATTTATCCGTGGCCGATTGCAAAAGAAGCGCCCGTTTATTGCGGGTGAATCATGCAGGGGAAGTTTGTGCCCAAGCCTTGTATTTGGGACAGGCCTGTGCAACGTCAGATCCTGTCTTAAGATCTGAATTTATTCGGGCTGCAGGTGAAGAAAAAGAACATTTAAGAGATTGCGCTCAGCGTTTAAAAGAACTAAAAGCAAGCCCTAGTTTGTTAAATCCTATTTGGGGTTTAGGATCTTTGGCTTTAGGTTATACTTTAGGACGCTTTGGAAAAGGACTCAGTTTAGGCTTTATGGCTGAAACTGAGAGACAAGTGATGCGACATATTGAGGATCATCTAGAACAATTGCCTATGGCTGATGGGGTCAGCAGGGACCTGCTAGAACAAATGCATCGTGATGAATCAGAGCATGCTCATTGGGCTCAAGAACAAGGTGGAGCTGATTTGCCTATATTAATAAAGAGGCTGATGCAATCCATGGCAGCTGTATTTAGAACCATAACGAAATATATTTAGTTATATTACAATTATTTTAAATTATGTCAAATTATTTGATCATCGATAAAGATGCAAGCTCCAGAAGCCTTGTAAAAACTATGTTTGCAGGTACGGAACATCGGGTAGATACATCCGCTTCTGCAGAAGAAACTTTGGAAAAAACACAAAAAGAAAATTACGATGTTTATATTTGTGATTTAAATTTAGGTGATGGCCTAGATGGCTTGCAATTATTGGATGAATTAAAACTTAGAAAATCATATGAATACCCAAAAATTTTTATTTTAGTTTTGTCCAAACGCGCTGAAGAAAATATTCTACAAACGGCGGAGTCCGAACCAGATGGTTTTTTATTAAAGCCTTTTAAAAAATTAGAATTGGATCAAGTATTTGAAAATATTCAAAAGAAAAACAAAGAATTAGAATCTATTTATTTAGCTATTCAAGATCAGGATTACAAAAAAGCGATTGAACTTTGTACGCAAAAATTACAAAATAAAACACCGTTTGCAGTGAATATTTTAAAGCTAAAAATGAAAATGCTTTTGCATACGCAAGATCTAGCACAGGCCATTAGTTTGTGTAAGCCCCTACATGAAAGACACATTGTATGGGCAGCCATGGGTCTAGGGAAGGCCCATTACTTAGAAGCTTTGTACCAGGAAGCTGCTCAAATCTTCAAAAATATTATTCATGAACAAGGTGATTCTGTTGACCCCTACGATTGGGTAGCCAAATGTAATTTAGAAATGGGAAAATATGACGAAGCTCAGATGTATATTGAAAATGCCTTAGAAATCAATTCAAAAGCAATTACCCGTTATCAAATTTTAACTGAAATTGCTGAAAAAAACAATAAATTAGATGTCGCTGAAAAATCATTGCGTGGAGCGGTAAAGCTTTCTAAATTCTCATCCAAACGTAGGCCGGGAGATTTTACAAAATTAGCTGATTTATTGATGAAAAAATCAGAATCCGAGCCAGACAGTGTAACGGCCAAACGTTCCGCGGAAGAAATTTTAGAATTAATTAAAAATTTAGAAGCTTTGTATCCGGATACTAAAGAGATTCAGGCCATTGCTTTAATTTATAAGGCCAAGGCACTTTTGATTTTACAAGAATACGAAAAGGCTCGAGGTTGTGTGCATGAGGCCAGTGAACTCATTGAAAAATACAAACTGAATATTTCAGCAGAAATGCTTTTGGAACAGGCTGTTAATCATTTGTCTTTTCAAGAAAAGGCACAAGCTGAGGCTTTCTTAAAGCAAGCAGTGAATCAAAATGCAGCGCCAGATTTATTAAAAAAAGCAGATGATATCGCTGAAAAAAATAATTTGGTGATTAATGAAAAAACTTTGAATCGTGAGGGGATTCGTTTGTATCAAACTGGAAAGTTAATACAATCAGCCCCATTATTTGAATTTGCAGCCCATGAAACGCCTGATAGTGTGAGTATTAACTTAAATGCGGCCCAAGTTTTGGTGCAATGCATGCAAAAATACAATGCCAACCCTATTGATTTAGACAAAGTACATCATTATTTAAAAAAAACAAAAGAATTACACCCAGAAGATCCCAAACATTTAGAACGCTACCAGCGTTTGGTGGATTTGTATCGAGATTTAAAGAAAAAAGAGAATATTTAATTAAATTAAACAGGCTCTGGGCTTAGTAAGCTTTTAAAGCTTTGCATACAAATCACGGTGCCCTTGTTCTGGGCTTGTTTATCAGATATTTTTTTAAATCCAGGCCTGGATTTTGATGATACTTGTTTGCTGTGAGTTTCTGGTTTGTGTGTATTTTTTATGAGGCTGTCTAAACTCTCAATGGCAGTACACAGTTCACCTACTTTTTCCCACATCATTTCTGAAATCTTGATACAGGCTTGCATGGGGTTTTTAGCCAATTTTTTTTGGCTGTCGATTTGAAATTGTAGGCCTCTTAAGCGCATTTCGTTCTGAGGTGCTGTATTTTTAAGTGTGGATTCAAGTAACTCGCGAGACAGTTGATTAAACAATTCGGGATTTTCTTGATTGAGCTTAATCCAAGCTTCAATCCCTAGTTTATCTAGGCTGTTGATATTGGGTTGAGCTGTGTTATTATCTTGGGAATTACTCATAAGGGTATGGCCTTTTAATTAATTTTATATTCGCACTAAAGAACAACAATAGGGGTATTTTACTGTATGTCGCCCAAAGTTGCAAGAGGTTGAGCCCTTGGATTTAACAGCACTGCAAGGTAGTATTGAAAGAGTAACTTTTCACAGCGAAGAAACTGGCTTTTGTGTTTTAAAAGTGCAGGTGCAAGGCTACAAAGAATTGGTAACAGTCACGGGTTCTAGCTCTAAAATAAGTCCTGGGGAATACTTAGAATTCAGTGGACATTGGATTAATGACTCTAAATATGGGCAACAATTCAAAGCCAAGTACCTAAAAACTATTCCTCCCTCTACTCTAGAAGGCATAGAAAAATATTTAGGTTCTGGTTTAATCAAAGGGGTAGGCCCACATTTTGCCAAATTATTGGTTGATCAATTTGGCAACACAGTTTTTGATGTGATAGAGAAAACACCTGAAAAACTACGTGGTCTACCTGGCATTGGAAAACAAAGATACGATCAAATCATAGAATCTTGGCATTCTCAGAAAATTATTCGCAATATTATGGTTTTTTTACAGAGCCATGGCTTGGGTATTGCCAAGGCCGTTCGAATTTTTAAAACCTATGGAGCCGATGCGGTGGAGAAAGTACGGGAAAATCCCTACCGTTTGGCTTTGGATATTCATGGTATTGGTTTTAAAACAGCTGATCAATTGGCTCAACGTTTGGGTATCGATCCGAATTCACAAATTCGAGCAGAAGCAGCAGTGCGCCATGTTTTACAAGAAGTTTGTAGTTTTGGGCATTGTGCAATTCCTCAAGAAGAGCTTTTAGAAAAAACGCATGACTTGTTAAACATCGATGAAAAAATAATTCAAGAGGCCATTGTACATGAAACGGCTCTTGGGCGTTTGGTACAAGAAGATATTCAGGGCAAGCCTTCGGTTTTTTTAGCGAATTTGTACCGTGCAGAATGGGGCATCAGCGAACATTTGTTTCGTTTGTCCAGAAGCCCTATTGGTTTTTACACGAAAGAGGCCATTGAAGCTGAAATCGAGGCGGTTCAAAACAAGGTTGGGATTGAACTTTCTTCTTCCCAACAAGCTGCCATTCACACCTTGCTTAATAACAAGATCAGCATTGTAACCGGTGGGCCAGGTGTGGGTAAAACGACCCTGGTAAATAGCATTTTACAGATTTTTCTAAGAAAAAGAACCAAAGTATTGTTGGCAGCACCCACGGGGCGAGCAGCCAAACGCCTGCAAGAAACGACGCTACAAGAAGCCAAAACAATTCATCGTTTGCTCGAGTTTGATCCCAAACATTATGGTTTCAAAAGAAATGCCAAATCCCCCCTGGATGTCGAATTGCTAATTATTGATGAAACTTCGATGATGGATGTGTATTTGATGCATGCTGTGCTACAAGCATTGCCCAATGAGGCGCGTTTGATCTTGGTGGGTGATGTGGATCAGTTGCCTTCTGTTGGCCCTGGCATGGTCTTGTCGAATTTGATTAATTCTTGCCAAATTCCCACCGTAAAATTAAAAGAAATTTTTCGCCAAGCCCAAGGATCTTTGATCATTCAAAATGCGCATGCCGTGAATCAAGGACGTTTTCCAAAATCTCCACCCCCGCCCAGCCCAGAGGGAGCTGCTTTAAGCGATTTTTATTTGATTGCCAAAGAAAGCCCAGAGGAAATTCATGCCACTGTTTTAGAATTAGTTACCCATCGCATCCCCAATCGTTTTGGTTTGAATCCACTCACTGAAATTCAAGTGCTGGTTCCTATGAATCGGGGCTTATTGGGCGTTCGGCAGCTGAATTTAGAATTACAGCAAAAAATCAATCCAGAAATGCGCAATAAAATTAATAAATACGGCATTGATTTTGCAGAAAAAGACAAAGTAATCCAGCTGGTTAATAATTATGACAAAGAAGTCTTCAATGGCGATATTGGTTTTATCCAAGCCATTGATCTAGAAAATCAGATGATTGTGATCAATTTTGATGATCGAGAAGTTTGCTATGATTTTGATGATTTGGAAGACTTAAGTTTGGCCTATGCCACCACGGTACACAAAGCCCAGGGTTCGGAATACCCTGCAATTGTGATGCCACTTTCTATGCAGCATTATACCTTGCTTGAAAGAAATTTATTGTACACAGGAATGACCCGGGGGCGTCGTTTGGTGATACTGGTAGGACAAATGCGAGCCTTGGCGATGGCGATTAATAATTTTAAGGCCAGTAAACGCTGGGGAAATTTAACACAAAGAATTATTGATATTTATCAAGGTAGTTCAAGTAAAAATCCTTTTTCTCAGATCCCTATTCAATTTTCTTAAAAAAGTGACTATAATTGAGAGGCGTTTCAAACAGATCATTTCAGATCATTCCAATTATTTTATCCTATAGGAGCATCTCCATGAAAAATGTGATTTTAAGTATAGCTTTGTCTACTTTTATAGCGGCCCCTGCTTTTGCGGCTGAAGAACCAGCACCTGCCCCAGCACCAGAAGCAAGCGCACCAGCGGCTGCTCCAGAAGCTGCAAAACCTGCTGATGCAGCTCCCGCTGAACAGAAAAAAGAAAAGAAAAATAGAGTGTCTGAACCAAGCTCAATAAATCACTGCCTGATATTTCAACGGCTTTTTTCAGTCAAGAAAACATAT
>JBJSZW010000217.1:0-6268 GCA_046090565.1 Gammaproteobacteria bacterium | reverse complement strand
ATCAAATTTACCTTTAGTGCAGGGATTGGCCAATTGGGTTCGGTTGAAGCCCTAGAATCTTTTATGCGGCGCATTGATAAGGCCCTGTACATGGCTAAAGAACAGGGCCGTGATCGCGTTATTTTGTGCTGATTTCCGTTTTTTTAGGGTCAGATCAATGAATTATTTTCCAGAGGATTAAAATTAATTACTTCTGTACGGAAAAATATGAAAAATAAATTAATAGATCTAAAAGAGAAAATATTGCTTAGAAAAATATCTATTATTGAAACGGTGAATGATCAATTAAAAAATATTTCTCAAATAGAGCACACCAGACATCGCAGCATAACAAATTTCATGATTAATATTTTATGCGGTTTAATTGCTTATACGTTCAAGGAAAAAAAGCCATGCATCAGTGGTTTTGAGAATTTATTAGGAAATTAAATATTATTGATCAATTGATCTTTTCCAAAATACTGCTAACTTAAGCCCATATTAACCCTCAACCGCCCCGAAGGGGCGGTTGAGGGTTAACTAAATATTCGCTTATCGTATGCATCTCCCCAGTCTATAGAACCTAAAATTTTATCAAGGACTGGTTTTTTGTTCAGAATGTTTGTCCTCGCTGTTCTCAGTGCAAAGCATAAGTTTTAGGGTATGCTGTATTTTTGCGGGCAATGGATGATTTCGGCTACAAAAAGATTGATTTCTATTTTGCTTGTATAAATAAATCAATGGTTCACTATAAAGTTTAGGCAAAGCAAAGACTTCACTATTTTTTGCAAGACAAGCAAAGGGGCTGTTTTTTAAAACACTCTCGGTAACGTCTTCTTCTTTATCATTATCCTTTACGTGAAATATTTTACAGCCATGTAAAGCTAATAATTCAAGAATATTAAATTTTCCGCTTAAATGGGCTGCGCCAAAAAAAGCAAAGATATTTTCTTCTTGGTATAAATGTTTTAATAATTTTGGAATCCAAATCAGTTGACGGATAATCATTGAAGTTTCATCTTGTCGAGTTATGTTTTCTAGAATTTCTTTTTCAGAATAATTTTTTCCTTCCATTAATTCATAAAGTACTTGAAAGTATTTAATCATCTCAGGATCATTGTCTTCGGAATGACCTCTTGATGAATAACTTTCGTCAAAATTGTATAAAGAATCAAAAGAACTTGAATTATAAAGAGCAAATATTTTTTTGTTTGTTTTTTTTAAAAGATCCAAACATTCGGATTTTTCTTTCAATAGTTCCTTAGATTTTTTTGAATACTCGATGGTGAGATCGAGCATCTGATCAAGTATCTGATCAAATTTAGCCAAAACAATCTGAGCCTCTTTTTTTTGCGATTCATGTTGGTCGACAAAAAGGCCGTCAGAAACATCACGATCGGCTTGGTTTTCAAGGGTAAGATTTTTTAAGCCCTGTTGTTCTCGTTTCCAAACTATTTCTGTGTCAATAGGGTCTTTGTTGTTTTGAAATATTTTCGGTAGAATTTTTTGCTGTAGAGAAGATTTGGGGACTAATCTTGGTAAGAAATTCTTAATGAAAAAAAAATCAAGAATATTATCTTTTGAAAAAATATCAATATTAAAAAAATTACTAAAAGAATTTATGAAAGGCAATTTTTTTTCTGAATCTTCTCGAAACTTCATTATAAAAGCTCTAGTATTGATTGATAGACTCTCATCTAAATACCAGGGGTAAATCAGCCCCCTAAAAATATTGCTTAAATAAAATTTATTCCACAAAGAAGAAGTCATCAGATATTTAATTAATCCTATTAAGTCTAAAACAAGAAGAAGATTATTTTTTTTGCTGATATGATTTATTTCATTATAGAGATGGACGTCTTTTCTTTTAATTAAAGATTCAACACGATGTTGGATGTGGGTGGGAAGTTTTTTGTAACCTAAATAGTGATGTGTTCCTAAAATATGCAAACTAGCATTCTAATCAGGATGTTTTACATGAAAAAAGGTATTTTTAAGAGTGGCTTCATCGGCATCTTCAACAAGGGGTTTTAGTTCTTCGTTTGTAAAAACAATTTCATTTTCATTTGAATTAGTACTGGTATTAAAATAAAGAGATAATTTTTCCTTATAAGAGGAAGATACATTTTTCAATACAGGTTCACTAAGCAATCGAATATAATGTTGTCGAAATGAAAGCAATGTAGGTATGCCACTAAAAACTATCAATATTGCAGTGGGAACTGTTGTAAAGCCGGTAGAAAAATAGATGAATCCGGTAAAATAGATCCCCAACCAGCGTGTACATACTGTGGTTACAGGATCACTGGACGTCATCATCTCTTCTAGGGCTGAAGCACTTGCTTTTAAGGCGGCGCTTGCGACAAAGATAATTTTTTTAGTGAAATTTTTAAGCATGGACAGGATTGATTCGTACCTCAGTTATTACCAATTACAAAAAAACACGATATTAAGCTATAGGTCTTTTAAAGTCAAGCCCTCTTGCGTGAGGTCGAAGCATTGAAATCCCCAAGTTTGTCTCCAGATATAGCAAAAACGCAAATTTGAATTTAAATTATTGAAAATCAGGAGAAAAACCAGATGTCTCAAGCCACAGAAGCCCATAGCACTACAGAAAAAGCCGAAAAACACGGATTTCAGGCTGAAGTTAAACAAATATTACAGTTGATGATACACGCATTGTACAGCAACAAAGAAATTTTCTTAAGAGAATTAATCTCCAATGCCTCAGATGCGGCAGACAAACTCCGCTTTGAGGCCCTAGGCAATCCTATGCTAACCGTAGAAGATCCAGAATTTAAGATATGGATAGAGGTTGATCAAGCGGCTAAAACCATCATTATTCGCGACAATGGCATTGGTATGACCAAAAAAGAAGCCATGGAGCACTTGGGAACGATTGCCCGTTCGGGAACAAAAGAGTTTCTAGCCTCCCTGACTGGGGATAAAGCCAAGGACGCTAACTTAATAGGTCAGTTCGGGGTAGGTTTTTATTCCAGCTTTATTGTTGCAGACAAAGTAGAAGTGAATACGCGCAAAGCAGGTAGCCCTGAAACCGAAGGCGTACGTTGGACTTCCAAGGGCGATGGCGAATATGAAATTGAATCCATCACCAAGGCCAGCCGTGGAACAGAAATTGTATTACACTTAAAGCCTGAAGAAGAGGAATTTCTAAACGAGTGGCAGATCCGCAATATTATTCGTAAATATTCCGATCATATTACTTTGCCAATCGTTATGAAAAAAGAAGTTCATACCCCCGCAGAAGAAAATAATAAAAATGAAAATGAAAAAGACACTTCAACAGAAATCAAATACGAAGATGAAGTGGTCAATCGAGCGACAGCATTATGGACTCTACCAAAATCTGAAATAAAAGAAGAGCAATACAAAGAGCTCTACAAACACATTGCCCATGATTTCGAAGATCCACTGACTTGGAGCCATAACAAAGTTGAGGGTAAATTAGAGTACACCAGCTTATTGTATTTGCCTGGCCGTGCACCTTTTGATTTGTTTCAAAGCAATAAACCAAAAGGCCTAAAACTATATGTAAAACGTGTTTTTATTCTAGATGATGCAGAGCAATTCTTGCCAAATTATTTGAGATTTGTGCGTGGTATTATCGATTCTAATGATTTACCACTGAACGTTTCACGAGAAATTTTGCAAAGCAATAAGACTATTGACGCCATGCGTTCTGCAATCGTGAAACGTGTTCTGAGCATGTTAGAAAATCTGGCTACAGAGGACAAAGAAAAATACGCTAAATTCTGGAAAGAATTCGGCCAAGTCTTAAAAGAAGGCCCTGCTGAAGATTTTGCAAATCGGGAACAAATAGGCAAATTGTTACGTTTTGCATCAACGCATCAGAACAATGCCAATCCAGAAGTCACGCTACAAGATTATATTGATCGCATGAAAACAGGTCAAGACAAAATCTATTATGTAACGGCAGATACTTTCCAGGCCGCTCAAAACAGTCCGCATTTGGAAGTTTTCCGCAAAAAGGGCCTAGAAGTTCTATTACTTTGGGATCGTGTGGATGAATGGTTGATGAGCCATATGAGCGAATTCAATGGTAAAAAATTCCAGTCCATTGCCAAGGGTAAATTAGATTTAGGTGATTTGGAAGACAGTTCAGCCCAAGAAGCCGTTAAAAAACAGGAAGAAGGCGAGTATGCCGATGTATTAAAACGCGCCAAAAAATTCCTGGAACAAGATGTGAAGGACGTTAAACTTTCAACCAGGCTTACGGAATCTCCTGCTTGTGTAGTGACTGAGGAAAATGAAATGTCCGTTCACATGGAACGTTTGTTGCGTTCTGCAGGGCATGAAGTGCCTACCGTGAAGCCGATTTTAGAACTAAACCCGGATCACCTCATGGTTAAACGCTTGAAAGCCGAATCTGAAGATCAAAAATTCCAAGATTGGCTGCATGTACTGTTGGATCAGGCCATTTTAGCTGAAGGCGGCCAATTGAAAGATCCTTCTAGTTTTGTGAAACGTTTGAATCAACTCCTGATGGGCCAAGTCCTGGCTTAATTTAGGATTTGATTTTAGAAGCGGTTTCAAAAAATCTAGAGACCCTAAAGTCTCTGGAGTCCTATGACCCTGCCACAAGCAAATTTTGGTTGGCTTTTAGTGGTGGGGTCGATTCTGCGGTGCTTTTGGATTTACTTTGCAAATTAGGTTATTTGCCAGAAGTCATTCATGTGAATCACCAAATTTTGCCAGAGGCCCCCGCTTGGGTAGAATTTACAAAAATTAGAGCCCAGGCCTATGGTTTAAATTACCATTTGATTGAGATTGATCCGAAATCAGATCCCCATTTGAAAGCCCAAGGCTTAGAGGCCGTGGCCCGGAATTTGCGTTACAAGGCTTTTGAAGATTTACTAAATGCTAGGCTAAATGCCAATATAAATATTAGCTTAAATATCTTATTATTTGCCCATCATGCGCAGGATCAGGCAGAAACCATTTTTTTTAGGCTTTTGCGTGGTACTGGCATTCAGGGCTTAGCGGGTATTCCCATGTGTAGGCCTTTGAATAATCAAAATAATGCCAAAAACATTATTTTCAGGCCCTTATTAAATACAAGCAAAGCTGAAATCTTAGCCTATGCCAAGGCTCAGAATTTGCCTTTTGTGGAAGACCCGAGTAATCAAGATTTAAGCTTAAGCCGTAATTTTTTAAGGCAGTCTATTTTTCCACAATTAGAAACACGTTGGCCTGGTTTTAGCGGGAGAATAGCGGCTTTAGCCCAGGATATAGCAGCATCTGATGATCTAGGTGATTTAAATTTTGCTTTGAGCTTGAGCTTTTCAGACTTAAAATCAAAAGATTCAGCTCTGCAAAAAAAAATACTGCGTGCCTGGATTCATAAACACAATGGTCAGTACCCAGAAAGGGCTGTAATCAATAGATTATTGGCAATGCTACAAAGCCACAACACTCAGACCGACAAACTCGCTAAGTTCGCTAAGAATGATCAAAATTGGCAGGAAGATTTAGAACAGGGCAGCATTAAATATTATAACAAACATTTTTATTGGCTGAGTTTAGAAAAAAAAACAGCTATTTTAGCTTGTAAGAATTTAGGCACAATTAATGTTCAGTACGGGAAAGAAGTGTACTTACCTTACCCAGAGCCTGGCAGATTTCTACCCTGGTCTGAAATCATGCTTGCCTTAAAGCCTGAACAACGGGAGTTGCTTGAAGACCGAGTCCAAGACGCATTAATTATTATTAAATATAATTATGCAGGTGGTACGGTTAAAAAATACATGCAGGCACAGAAAATACCCCTTTGGGAACGAGTTTTAATCCCAAAAATATTTTTAGGGGGGCATTTTCTTGCTTGTTTAGGGTTATAATGCTTGGCTTCTTGCTTTAAGGGCTTGAAACAACGCTAGATCTTCTTCTTCAGAAAATCTTGTACCGTGAATATCAAAAAGAGAATTTCCGACATCAGCTTTAACACAGGGCTTCGGTTACGTTCAATAAACTGTGTCAAATTTAACAATGGAAAAGAAAAATTATAGGTAATTACACGAGAAAAAGTGTATGTTCTGTTTTTTATTTATGAATAGCTGTTCCATAATTTCTTCTTTTCCGAATAATTAAAGGTAAAATCATGACATAGGCTACTATTATATCAGAACCAGAATTAAATTCATCGTTTAATTTTAAAGATTTCCAGAGAGAAGCCATATCCAAGCTTAAGGCAGGCCAACCCTTAACAGGCTCTGGGGGAATTTTAACCCCTCTTATTAAGCAAATTATAAAC
>JBJSZW010000216.1:0-3273 GCA_046090565.1 Gammaproteobacteria bacterium | reverse complement strand
AGAATGCACAGTTGGCTAATATTCAATTAGCGACAAATCATATGTTACAATATAGTTCTTTCGATGTTGTTATTTATTTTCACATCCCAGATTTTCTCTAAGTACTAATAATTTTTGTTGATACTCGCGTAATTTGAGTTTCTCTTCTTCTATTACTTGGGGGGGGGCTTTCTTTACATATTCTGGGTTCGAGAATTTCTTTTGGATTCGATCAATCTCAGCCTGCATTTTTAATTGATCTTTTTCTAGACGCTTTTTTTCTGCTTCCAGATCAATATCTAGGTACAAATACAAAATAATACCTTCTAAAGTTAAAGTAATCAACCTGGCTTGCGGCTTGGCATTAACCTCTTCTATGGATTCTATTTTTGCCAGGACCTTAATAAAGGGTTTTAGTGCATCAAAACGTTCTTTCTGGGCTGGATTTGCAAAGCTCAGTGCTAATTTTACGGGCTTACTGGGCGCAATTTGAAAACTAGAACGTGCCTGCCGAATTGCTATCACTATTTCTTTTAACCAAGCAATTTCTTTTTCTGTATTTCCAAATTTTTCAATAATAGCAGTATTGGCTTGGGGGTAGGCCTCATGCATCATGCTCATGGTATTGACTTGCTTAGTAGGCTTGAAATGCTGCCATAATTCTTCCGTCATATAAGGCATGATGGGATGCAATACCAATAGGACTTCAGCAAATAGAGCCTTCAGGATATAGGCTGTTTCTTGCTTTGTTTCTGGATTTTGCATCAAAGGTTTGCTGAGTTCTATGTACCAATCGCAAAATTCATCCCAAATAAATTCATAAATATTCTGCGCTAACAAATCAAAGCGATAGGCATTTAAGTACTCTAATTGCTGCGATTTTACTTTTTGCCAGCGGCTCCAAATCCATTGATTGGGCAAGGCTGCGATTTGATTTTGATCAAATTTAAAGTCCTGATCTCGAACTTGCAGCAAAATAAAACGCCCGGCATTCCAGATTTTATTGCCAAAATTCCTATAGCCTTCCACGCGGCCGCTATCGAATTTAATAAATCGAGCCTGATTGGCCAAAATACAAAATGTAAACCTGAGGGCATCTGTACCGCAGGCTGAAATTCCTTTGGGGAATTGTTTTTTAGTGTCTTGTTCTATTTTTTTCTTTTGTTGGGGCTGCATCAGGCCTTGGGTTCTTTTGACTAATAAATCTTCTAGGTTAATGCCGTCTATTACATCAATAGGATCAATCACATTGCCTTTGCTCTTGGACATTTTTTGGCCATTTTGATCTTGAACCAGGCCATGGATAAAAATATCTTTAAAAGGCACTTTGCCTGTAAAATGCAGGCCAAACATAATCATTCTGGCGACCCAGAAGAAAATGATATCAAAACCCGTCACTAATACTGAAGTAGGATAAAAAGCCTGGTACCTGGGGTTTTCAAGATCCGGCCAGCCTAAGGTTGAAAAAGGCCAGAGTGCTGATGAAAACCAACCATCTAAGACATCTGGATCTTGTTTTAAGATTAGATCTGCTGCCAAATTATATTTTTTTCTAATCTCTTCTTCGTTTTTGCCTACATAAGCTTTACCCGTTTCATCGTACCAAGCGGGAATGCGATGCCCCCACCAAATTTGGCGGCTAATGCACCAATCCTGAATATTTCGCATCCATTCAAAATAGGTTTTATTCCAGGTTTCTGGTATGAATCTGATTTCACCCGATTCTACTTTTTCTATGGCTGGTTTGGCCAAAACATCGGCCTTCACAAACCATTGATCCGTCAAAAAAGGTTCGATAATACTGGCCGTTTTATCCCCTCGGGGAACTTTAAGGGCATGGGGTTCAATTTTATCTAAGAATCCTAACTCTGTTATTTTTTGTATCAATTGGCTTCTGGCTGTGAAACGATCTAAATTTTGATAAGCTTTTGGTACTTCCTGATTTAAACGGGCCTCTTTGGTAAAAATATTGATGACTGGCAAAGCATGCCTTTTACCCATGGCATAGTCATTGAAATCATGCGCTGGGGTGATTTTTACACAGCCTGTTCCGAATTCCATATCTACGGCTTCATCCCCAATAATAGGCACTTCCCGATTGGCCTCTGGAATTCGGACCTTGGCACCAATCAAGTGCTTGTAGCGGGGATCTTCAGGGTGAACAGCCACCGCTACATCCCCAAACAGGGTTTCAGGCCGCGTGGTCGCAACAACTAAGTAGCTGCGTTGCTTCAGTGGATCCGCATCCACCAAGGGATATCTTAAATGCCAAAGGCTACCCTCTTCTTCGTGGTATTCTACTTCCAGATCAGAAACCGCCGTTTCTAAAATGGGATCCCAATTCACCAGGCGCTGGCCACGGTAAATCAATCCCTCTTCATAAAGCTTGATAAAAACTTCTTGAACCGCGGCTGATAAGCCCTCATCCATGGTGAAACGTTCTGTTGCCCAATCCACAGAAGCCCCTAAACGCCGCATTTGGCGGGTAATGTTACCACCAGATTCTTCTTTCCAGGCCCAGATTTTATCCACAAAGGCTTCTCGCCCCAGATCGTGCCGGGACAAACCCTCTTGCATGAGCAAACGTTCCACCACCATTTGCGTGGCAATACCCGCATGATCCGTTCCCACCTGCCAAAGGGTATTGTGCCCCAACATGCGTTGCGTTCGGATTAAAATATCTATTAGGGTTTGTTCTAAAGCATGCCCCATGTGCAAACTGCCTGTGACATTCGGTGGGGGGATCACAATACAATAATCCTGGCGCCTATTATGCCCGTTATTATCTCCCTTATGATCTGTCTCTTGCTGCCCACTAACTGCCTCGGCCCTTGGCGCAAACAGGCCTTGCTTCTCCCAAACGATATTCCAATGGGCTTCACGGGCTTGGTTATTGAAGGTTTTGTCTAATTCTGGGGTTTGGGAGTTTTGAGTATTGTTTGTCTGCATTACGAGGCACCTAGTAAAAATCTTATCAAAATCTTAAAGCAATCAAAGCTATAAACGCAAGATTTTACGCAAAACTACTCGCATCGTCCATAAACAATCTTTCTAGGTCACCCACTTTTACTTGATTAGGCTTGTTCCTGACAGGGCCTTGTGCTAGATTTACAGTTTTTATAAAGACGGAAAAGACAGTTACTCTATATTTCATGGCCAAGCCACTTTGTGATCAAAAAATTTTAAACAAGCTCTTCCTCGGATACGATTTCCTATACAACCAGGCCTTAAGGCTTGCCGAGCACCCCTTGGCGCCCTGGTATTTGCTCTTGGTAAGCTTTTTGGATTCTGTCA
>JBJSZW010000215.1:0-3042 GCA_046090565.1 Gammaproteobacteria bacterium | reverse complement strand
CCCTGTATTAGCATAATCAGAATTCCAATAATTAATCAAAACAGTATTTTGATCCTATTGGAAAATAAATGCAACCTAAATTTTGGAGAAATACATATTTTTATTTAAATTTTATTCTAAAAATGAGGGGATCACTGAGAGATTATACAACATAACGTGCATTAACTCAATGTCCGTTAACTTAACGCTTATTAACTCAATATTCATTAAGTTTTTATTGAGCATTATTTATACAAAATTTATAAAAAATTAACAAAAACAAAAAAAGGGCCCTACTAGAGCCCCTTTTATGGTACTTACAACTAAATTTATATATTTGTTTTATATATAAAGCTTAAGCATCCATTTTTTTCTTGAACAAATCGCCCAAGGTTGCAGTTTCACCGCCCTTGTTCAATTCACGCAAGGCTTCTTGTTCTTCTTGAGTTTCGCGTGCTTTGATAGACAATGCAATGCTACGGTTCTTACGATCCACATTGATTACTTTGACTTCAATGCTATCGCCTTCTTTAAGAACAGTACGTGCATCTTCTATTTTATCGCGGCTGAGTTCGCTCACTTTCAAGTAGCCATCGACGCCTTCTGCCAAGTTAATGTTTGCACCTTTGGCATCTACCGCGGTAACAGTACCTGTGACCAAGCTACCCTTGGTATGAATGCTGGTATACGTACTGAAAGGGTCGCCTTCTAACTGTTTAATGCCCAAAGAGATTCTTTCTCTATCAGGATCAATCGCTAGAACAATGGCTTCAATGCTTTGGCCTTTTTTGTATTGACGCAAGGCTTCTTCGCCCTCATCGTTCCAAGACAAATCAGACAAGTGAATCAAGCCATCGATATTGCCTTCTAAGCCAATGAAGACACCGAAGTCGGTAATGGATTTAATCTTACCTTCTACTTTGTCGCCCTTCTTATAAGTGCTGGCAAAAGATTCCCAAGGATTTTTACGGCATTGTTTAATACCTAAGGAAATTCTGCGGCGCTCTTCATCAATGTCTAGGACTTTGACTTCAACTTCTTCGTTCAATTGAACGACTTTGCTGGGATGAATGTTTTTGTTGGTCCAATCCATTTCGGAAACGTGAACCAAGCCTTCAACACCATCTTCGATTTCAACAAAGCAACCGTAATCAGCAATATTGGTGATTTTACCGGTGAGTTTGCTGCCTTCAGGATAACGATCTTTAATATCCAACCAAGGATCATTGCCCAATTGTTTGAGGCCCAAGGACACACGGGTACGATCGCGATCAAATTTCAGGATCTTCACCATCAATTCCTGGCCTACAGTTACGATTTCGCTAGGATGCTTCACCCTTCTCCAGGCCATGTCTGTGATGTGTAATAAACCATCCACGCCACCTAAATCAACAAAGGCGCCGTAATCGGTCAGGTTTTTAATAATACCCTTCACTTCTTGCCCTTCTTGGAAGGAGCTCATGGTTTCTTTAGAAGCACCATCGCCTTCGCCACCAAAAGCACGTCTGGACACAACCACGTTGTTGCGCTTTTGATCAATCTTGATGACTTTGAATTCCATTTCCTTGCCTTCTAAGTTGGCATCTTTGGCATTCATGCGGCCATCCAACAAGGAACCTGGCAAGAAGGCACGAATACCATCCACTTCCACGGTAAATCCGCCTTTAACGCGGCTGCTGATCAAGCCCATCACGCTTTCATTGGCTTCATGAGCCACCATCAAACGCTTCCAGGCTTCTACTTTCTTGGCCTTATCGCGAGACAGCTTGGTTTCCCCATAACCATCTTCCAAGGCTTCCAAGGTGACGTCGATAGAATCACCAACGGCAACTTCAACTTCGCCCTGTTCATTTTTAAACTGTGCGCTGGAGATAAAAACAGCGGATTTCAAACCAGCATCTACCACCACATACTCAGGTTGAACGGAGATAACCAGGGCTTGAACCACGGTGCCAGGTTTAATGGCGGCTTGTTTACTGGCTTCAAACAATTGTGCAAAACTTTGTGACATTATTTCTCTTCTCTAAAAATTTCTCTGCCAAAGGGCAGGCCTAATTTAACTTTCGCTCTAACACGCCATCCCAAACCAGGCCCAACACAGTGGGGATATCCCGATTATCGGTTTGGATTAAAAGAGCGTCTTCTGCAGGTTTCAAAGGCGCAACCACACGCGTAGTATCACGCAAGTCACGGGCCTCTATGTCCTTCAGAATAGTTTCGAGATTAGCATCAAATCCCGCTTGTTTCAACTGCAAATACCGCCTCTTGGCCCTCTCCTGGCTGCTGGCATCTAAAAAAACCTTAAAATCAGCATCTGGAAACACAATGGTCCCCATATCCCGACCATCCGCCACCAGGCCTGGGCTTTGCCTAAAATCCCGCTGCCTCTGTAATAAAGCCGCTCTCACCCCAGGGTACACAGACACCACAGAGGCCATTTTGCTAATGGCTTCCGTTCGTACCAGGCCTGTAATATCCTGCTTTTGGGGCTTATTTTGAGGGCCATAAAGAGTTTTCTCCCCCTCAAAATACACAGGCAGGTTTTTGGCCAGATCTTCAAAAAAAGCCAAAGCTTCCGAATCAAAAGCTTCCGGCCCTAACTCCAATAATTCAGGCCTAGCCTCTAAAATCCCCCAGGCCAAAACCCGGTATATCAAACCGCTGTCTAAAAAACGCCAACCCAAACGCTCTGCCAGGGCTTGGCTAATCGTCCCCTTGCCGGAACCACTGGGGCCATCAATCGTAATAACCGGTATATGCATACTCAATAACTCCCAAAATCTTAATAATTAAAGTATTAATAATATTAATAACTAGACACCTAAAAATTTTTAAACTATACCTGGATATATATCTGGATAATTAGAAATATGTTTAAAAAATACCTCGCTATTCTAGCACTAGCCCTCCCCCTTGTAACAGCTTCCAGAGCCCTTCACGCCGATCCCCTTGCTATTCTCTATATGAACTACGCCATCTAAATTTTATTTCACAATAAAATTATAGATGGAGTTTCTTGCTTCAACGTGGTCAAACTACAACCACTCCACACCTCGGACAGTT
>JBJSZW010000214.1:0-11703 GCA_046090565.1 Gammaproteobacteria bacterium | reverse complement strand
GAAGGTTTGTCAACTGTTAACTCGCAGCTAAAGCAGCGAGAATGCACAGTTGGCTAATGTTCAAAACTGCCTTTGTTTTTTTCAGATCGCTTGATAGATAAATATTTAAGAGCAACGGTGAATTATTATGAAACCGGAGACTATACAGCCTATAAGGCGTATTTTTTAGAGAATTACCAATTGGCGATTGAAAAGTTTTTATAAAAATGGAATAAGTTATTCGGACACTTACGTTACACTTATAAGTGTAACGTAAGTGTCCGAATCAATGCGACTAAAACCAGGTTAAATTTATACCCAACCAGAGACTTTTGCAATCTGCCAAGCCGTATCTAGCATGCGATTTGAAAAACCCCATTCGTTATCATACCAAGCCAATACTTTCACCAAGTTCCCTAGGACTTTTGTTTGAGTGGCATCAAAAATGGCAGAAGCACTGGTATGGTTAAAATCAACAGAAACCAGGGGCGCATGATTCACCTGTAGAATATCCCTTAAGCTGGTGTGAGCAGCATCTTCAATCGCCTGATTAACGGCTTCTACAGTCACTGGTTTTTTGGCAACAAAGCTAAAATCCACCAAAGAAACGTTAATGGTGGGGACTCGAATGGCAAAGCCATCTAATTTGCCATTTAATTCTGGTAAAACCAAACCTACGGCTTGAGCTGCTCCCGTTTTTGTTGGAATCAAGGATTGAGTGGCCGAACGTGCACGGCGTAAATCGCTGTGGTACACATCGTTTAAAACTTGATCATTGGTATAGGCATGCACGGTATTCATAATGCCACTTTCAATACCAAATTTATCGTTTAAAATTTTGGCCAAGGGTGCTAGACAATTTGTCGTACAAGATGCATTGGAAATAATCTGATGTTCTGGACGAATGCTATCGTGATTCACCCCATAGACAATAGTCCCATCAACTTTATCAGAGGCTGGGGCTGAAATTAACACTTTTTTCGCCCCCGCTTTCAAATGCATACTGGCTTTTTCTTTGGTGGTGAACAAACCCGTACATTCTAAAACCAAATGAACACCTAATTTTTCCCAGGGTAAATTTTCGGGGTTTCGTTCTGCAAACACTTGTATGCCGTGATTGTCTATAAACAGGCGATCGTCTTCCACACGAACCTGGCCCTGAAATCTTCCATGCGTGGTATCGTACTGTAAAAGATGCGCATTCGTTTTTGCATCGCCTAAGTCATTAATAGCCACAACATTTAATTCATGGCTGCGATGTGCTTCGAACAAAGCTCGCAAAATATTTCGGCCAATTCGGCCAAAGCCATTGATTGCGATATTTACTGTTTTAGTCATATTCTTCCTATTTCCTCTAATTTTTTCAAAATTTTTGCGCTTATTTTTTCAACACTAAAACCCAGTGCTTCATAAACCGCAGATCCAGGCGCTGATGCCCCAAATTCATCCACACCAATGACCAAGCTTTGCAAACCCACCAAAGAATGCCAATCCCGGTTGGCAGCCGCTTCAATCACCACGGGTAAGCAATCTAATAAAGCCGGCACGCTAGGAATCAAAGTTTGCTGATATTCTAAATCTTGTTGTAAAAATCTTTCACGACAAGGCATGGAAACCACGCGAACTTTATGATCCTGAGCCTCTAAGTGTTTAGCCACGGTATAAGCCAAGCCTACTTCGGATCCTGTTGCGATTATTATAATCAATTTTTCAGTATTTGTATTTTTTTTCTTATCAACATTGGTATAGGCAAGATAAGCACCTCGAGCCATCAATGCGCTTGAACTTATTTTTGTTCGTATTTCAAATTTAGGTAGAGCTTGTCGGCTTAAGATTAAGCAAGTGGGCCCTTGATGCGATAAAGCTGCGCTCCAGCTGGTTGCTGTTTCCTGATAATTAGCAGGTCGCCACACTTGCAGGCCTGGCGTATTTCTCAGCATCATCAAATGTTCAATAGGTTGATGGGTAGGGCCATCTTCGCCCAATGCGATTGAATCATGCGTTAACACAAAAATCACGCGAATCTGCATCAAGGCTGCTAAACGAATGGCATTTCTGGCATAATCACTAAAGACTAAAAAAGTCCCCCCATAGGGAATCAAGCCCCCATACAGGGCCATGCCATTCATAATGGCAGACATACCAAATTCTCGCACCCCATAATGTATATAATTGCCTTGGGGATTTTGCGAATCTAATATTTGATGCTGCTTTACAAAAGTTCCATTCGATTCCGATAAATCAGCAGAACCGCCTATTAAATTGGGCAAGCCAGGCACCAGCTGCTCTAAGCAGAATTGCGAAGCTTTTCTAGAGGCCAGGCCTTGCTTACTGGGATCTTGTGCTTGAGCTTCCAATTTTTGGATCAGGGCCTCTATCACAGATTCATAATGCCGATGTTCCTCTTGATTCCAGATCAATTTCAATTCTTCAGCCGCTTGTGGATAATCTTGTTGATAAGCCAGGAAACTTTGATTCCAAGCTGTTTCCAAAGCTTTCCCACGAACAGAGGCATCCCAGGCCTGATACAATTCTTCTGGAATCACAAAGGCTTCGTGCTTCCAGCCTAAATTTTCTTTGGTTGCAGCTAAGGCCTCTGCTCCCAAGGGGGCACCATGTGCACGTGCGTCGTTTTCAAAGGGCGAGGCTTTGCCAATCTTGGTTTTACAGGCAATTAGGACTGGGCCTTGATGCCTTGGAGGCCCTGGATTTTCTGAATTCTGTAGATTTTTAGCGACCTGAATGGCTGCCCGGATTTCTGCAGGATCATGCCCATTCACATTGGGAATCACCCGCCAACCATAGGCTTCAAAGCGCTTTAGGGTATCGTCCTTCCACCAATCGCTGGCTTTTCCATCAATGGAAACATCATTGTCATCCCAAAATACAATCAAACGGCCAAGGCCCTGCGTACCTGCAAAAGAAGCTGCTTCGTGGGATATCCCTTCCATTAGGCAACCATCTCCCACGAAGCAATAAATCCAATGATCAATCAGACCAGTATAACGGCTTCGAAACCAACGCTCGGCCAAGGCCATGCCCACGGCATTGGCCAACCCCTGCCCCAAGGGGCCTGTGGTGGTTTCCACCCCCGGCGTTAGGCCATACTCAGGATGGCCCGGTGTTTTAGAATGCAATTGTCTGAAATTCTTTAATTCTTGCAAATAAAGATCATAACCACTTAAGTGCAAAGCCGCATAAAGCAACATGGAGCCATGCCCATTCGATAAAACAAAGCGATCTCTATTTCTCCATTTAGGATTTTTGGGATTGTGCTGTAAGAATTCATTCCAAAGTACCTCCATCACATCCGCCATGCCCAGGGGCATCCCAGGATGACCTGATTGGGCACGCTCTACAGCTTCAATGGCTAAAGCTCTTAGGGCCTTGGCTCGTATTAAATTTTCAGACATACTTGTAAAATTCCCCCTAGGTCAATACACTAGCCTAATATGCTCAATCTGTTCTATTCAAATCGTTTACAAACTTGGCCCCTGGCTTGGCAGGGGATCTTCTGGAAAGTAGTTTCCTCGCTTTGTTTCGCCTTACTTAATTGCATTGTGCGTTATTTACGAGGAGGAAGCAGTCTTTATATCGCTCTGCCTCTACCTACCTATGTTTTGGATTTTTTCCAGAATCTATTTGCCGTTCTGGTATTATTACCATGGCTCATCGAAAAAAGAAAATTTCTGCAGATCCCCCAAACGCCAGGCTTGTGTTTCTTACATGCCACCCGAGTGATTACTGGGCTTTTAGGTGTGGGAGCCTGGTACTTTGCTTTTCATTACCTACCCGTGGCTCAATGCCTGGCTTTAAATTTCTTAGGCCCCATTTTTACAGCCCTAGGCGCTGCTGTTTTTTTGAAAGAAAAACTCGGAAAAGCTCGTAAATTTGCGATCTTAATAAGCTTTGGTGGTGCTTTTTTGGTGAATCGGCCGGATTTAAAATTAGGCACGGCCCCCATCGAGAGCTACTATACCCTTTTCCCTATTTTGGCAGCCTTTTGTTTTGCCATCACGAATTTATTAAGCCGCAAATTATCCCTCCAAGGTGAAAGCCCAGAACGCCTAACTTTAATTCTCTTGGTCTGGACCCTGCCTCTGTCTCTACTCCCTGCCAGCCAAACCTGGATCACGCCCACCATGGAGCATTGGCCCTGGCTCTTGCTTTTAGGTGCACTTGCTGCCCTAGCCCATTTTGCCTATAACAAAGCCTATGCGTTGGCCGAAGTTTCTTTTTTGCTGCCCTTTGGCTTTTGTAAGTATTTGGCTAGTATTAGCTTGGCTTACTGGATTTTTGGTGAATTTCCCTATGCCTGGGAATTCTGGTTAGGCTCTGCCATTATGCTACTCAGCTTAGGGCTTTTAAGCCTTGCCAGGCCCTAATGTTATTCTAAAATTTTTATAAAATCATACAACTGCATTTTTTATCAGCTTTTTCTGACTGTTGTTGAATAACCGAATTTGCCATACGTAGTTCGGGAGACCCCAAATAAACATAGCTCAAAATAGGGTTACCATCTAAATCCGCAAAATGTTCTGGAAGCAATAAATTTGATTTTTTAAACATCTCTATAATATTTTTTGCGGATTGATTGGGATGGTTTTCCAATATTTTTTTTGTTTCTAAATCCAATACTTGCACCCTATGGTTACAAGGCAAAAAACCGGAACATTCGTGATAAATTCGGATGATTTGTTTTTTAATCACAAATTCTCGATACTCTAATTCCGCTGTGGCTGGTACAGGTTTTTTAATAGCCTTTTGGCTATTGGCAAAATCCACCTCTACCACATCTGATCCGCTGTTCTCAACTAATTTTGTATCCATATTTTTGATTATATTGAATTTAAGTTGGCATAGCAATTGCAGATTTCTTAAACGCAATGAAAAGAATAGTCATGGGATTTTGTTCACTATTTTACCCATTGGTCGCTCTATCTGTGCCTATAGAGCACTTCGATCGGTGGGCTGTTTCTTTTGCGAGTGGTTATGGCGTTGCTCACATTAAACCCCTAAGGTTTGGGATCATGATGGATTGGAATCGAGCATGGAAGCTCAATACAGCCTGGACCTTGGGTGGTTATTTTGAACTCAGCCATACTCAGATGCCCGGTCGTTCTGGGCTCATTAGCTCTAAGAGCCGTTTTGGAAATTCAAGATTACATGCCACTGCACTGGCCGCTACTGCGCGTTTTTATTATGGTTTAGAGACCATTCATTCTGAGTTCTTACCTTTTATTGATTTAGGCTTTGGTGCCTCCTGGCTCAGCAAAAAAGAAATTGGAGGCCGAGAATTAGGTATTTACTACCAATTCGAAGATCGCCTAGGTGCTGGATTTCGTTTTGGAAAACAGGCCCCTTGGGAACTAGGTTATCGAGCCATTCATTTTTCAAATGCTTATTTAGGGCCTAAAAATCATGGTATTAATTTGCATTTACTTGTGTTAAGTTATTGGTTTTAATATAGGATTTAAATTAAATCATGCACCATCCTGCAAAACTAAAAATTGCCCCTTCCATTCTGGCTGCAGATTTAAGTAAGTTAGGTGAAGAAGCCCGTGCCGTGATTGCAGCAGGCGCTGATCGCCTGCATTTTGATGTCATGGATTTTCATTACGTACCCAATCTAACCATGGGCCCACAAGTATTATCTGCCATTCGAAAAAGCGATGTACACATTCCCATTGATGTTCACCTTATGGTTCAACACGTTGAAGCCTGCATCCCAGCCTTTGTTGAAGCAGGAGCTGCCAGCCTGATTGTTCATCCAGAAACAACCATTCATTTAGACAGAACCTTAAAACGCATCAAAAGCTTAGGTGTTCAGGTTGGTATTGCTTTGAATCCAGCTGATCATTTAGGAATTTTAGATTATATCTGGCCCTTGCTAGACCAAATACTGGTTATGACAGTGAATCCAGGTTTCGTAGGACAAGCCTTTATTCCAGAAATGCTAACTAAAATCAAAACCATTCGAGAAACTATTAACAAAAATAATTATGCGATTGATTTGATGGTTGATGGCGGAGTTTCCCTTCAAAACTGCAAACAAGTCTTCCAAGCCGGTGCTAATATTTTAGTCTTCGGCAATGGCATCTATCAAACCAAAGATTACACACAAACTATTTCGCAAATACGAGAATTTTGTAGTGCTTAATTCAAGATCTGATATTAAACCAGCTTGGGATCTCCTTGGGCTGCAGGAAAAACTTGATCCCAACATTCAAACCAAACAATTAGAACTCAGAATTCAGCTTAATCAGGTATTTCGATCTGAAATTAATCAAGCTTTTATTCACCATGATTTTCCAAAAAATTGGCCAAAAATGCTGGCTAATCTTAATTTATTCAAAGACAATTCGGATCCGCTCTGGTATGGCATTATTTGCCAGGAACTAGAACGCATTGATTCTGGCCTTCGCACTTTTTTTTCAGTGCAAAATACTTTGATTATCAAAACCATTCAAAGCTATGCCAGTCCTGAAATTCAATCTAAATTTTTATCAGCATTGCTTACTTGCGATTTAATAGGCTGTTTTGGTCTTTCCGAACCCCAAGGGGGATCAGATCCCAATAACATGCAAACTACTGCTCAACAAGTGGAAGGTGGCTGGATCTTAAATGGTGAGAAAGCCTGGATCAGCAATGCTGGGCACAGCGATTTGGCCCTTATTTGGGCCCAAACACCCAAGGGCATTCGTTGTTTTTTAGTCGAAAAAGATACTCCTGGATTTGTACAAATCCCCATCCAGAATAAATTATCGCTTTGCGCCTCTTGGACAGGCCATTTAAAGCTAAATAATTGCCTAGTACCCAATCAAGCTTATTTTGAAGGCACAAAAAAAGGTCTAAGCACCGCTCTAAAAAGCTTAAATCAAGCCCGTTATGGAATTATTTGGGGTGTTTTAGGTGCAGCCATGGATTGCTTTGAAATCGCCCTGGATTTTGTAAAAAATAGAAGCTTATTTCAAAATAGCCTCGCCCAAAAACAATTGGTTCAAAACAGCTTGGTAGACATGGCTTTGGAAATTAACAAGGCTCAGTTATTAAATCTGCATTTGGCTGAATTAAAATCTAAAAACAAACTGGATTTTAATGCCGTATCTTTGGGTAAAATCAATGCCTGCAGACAGGCCTTGAATATAGCTCGAAATGCCCGCGAATTACTAGGCGCACAAGGGATTGCTTTAGAACAAAATATATTTCGCCACATGGTTAATTTAGAATCTGTGCTTAGTTATGAAGGCACAGAACAAATTCATCGCTTAATTTTAGGCAAAAGTTTAACAGGCTTGAGTGCTTTTTAATGACAAAATTTTTTAGATGTTTTTTACGCTAAAAATATCTAAAGTATCTGTATTGACAGCAGTTAAATCCTCCCCCCAAACACAGCCTGTGTCTGTTGCATAAGTATTTGGAGTTTGAGTGATTCCTTTTAAAGCAGACCAATGTCCAAAAAATATCTGAACTTCTTTTGTTCGACGATTGGGCATTTGAAACCAAGGAATTAAAGTGTCTGTTTCTCGATCTTTTTCTTCAGTTCTATTTTCATAACCCTTGTGCTTCATTTCTAAACTGCCATCAGGCCTACAATAACGCATGCGAGCAAAGCTATTGTAAATAAATCTTAAACGATCTTGTAGCCCTAAATTTTCTTGCCACAAGCTAGGTTCTGCTCCCATTAAATGGCTGTAAAATTCTGGATTTAAATTATTTTTTAAATACTTTTCAAAAAAATGGGCTTGTTCTTGGGCCTGCTCTAAATTCCAGACCGGATAAATGCCGGCATGCACAATGGCTTTATTGCCTTCTACATGCAAGAGGGGCCTATTCGTATACCAGAGTATTAATTCTTCTTTATCTGGAGCATTAATAATATCATTGATATTAAAACGATGTGCATTCTGAGGATAGGCACCCAATAGATAACCCATGCCTGCGACATCATGATTGCCTAAAACGCTGTTTGAACGCGGTAGATTTTTTATAAACCTTAGGGTTTCCAGTGATTTTGGTCCACGATTGATCAAATCCCCAACGAACCAAATAAAATCTTTTGATGGATCAAATTTTATTTTTTCTAAAAGCTTTTTTAGAGGATCCAAACAGCCCTGAACATCCCCAATGACATACAAACTCATGATTTATTTCGCCTCTAAATAGCCCACTATTTTTATAAAATCTAAAATGCTCAAATTTTCTGCCCTTAGTTTAGGATCTAAGTTTAAATTCTCAAAATCTGAAAGATTCAAATAGGGCTTGAAATTATTGGCTATGGTTTTGCGACGCATAGAAAATGCAATTTTTACAAGATCACCTAATTTTTCAGGATCTACAATGGGATAATCGGGATGACGTAAGTTTGGATAAGGCCGAATTTCAACTACACTAGACATAACTTTAGGTGCAGGATAAAAAGCCTCAGGAGGCACATCAAATAATTGCCTTACTTCACAACAATATTGTAAAACGATAGACAAACGTCCGTAATCTTTGGAATTTGGAAAAGCAACCATACGATCCACTACTTCTTTTTGAAGCATAAAGACACAGCTTTCAACAGGAATAAGGTGCGGCAATAAATTAAAAATCAAAACGGTTGCAATATTATAGGGTAAATTGCCGATAATTTTTATTTTCTGTATTTTTTGTTCTAGATCATGGCTATTCAAAATATTTTGGATTAAAACAGGCCAATCAACTTCTAGGGCATCTTGCAGTAAAATATTTATCTTAGAATTAGAAACCCATTTTTTTTGTAATTTGACATGCAAATCACGATCAATTTCCAAGGCCGTATAACTGCCTATTTTGGGAATGATTTGATCACTTAAGGCACCTAAGCCAGGCCCTATTTCTAAGACTGCTGTTTTAAAATCTAAATCACAAGCCCTAACAATGTCTTGAATAAAGCCTCGATCTTCTAAAAAATTCTGGCCGAAGCGTTTTTTAGCCCTAGGATACGATTTTGACATAAGCTGCATCGCGTAAACGTCTTAACCAAGCTTGCAAGGCTTCATCCATTTTACGCTGATAAATCATATTGCTGGCTTTTTGGCGATTCAAAACACCTGCACCTTCCTGCTGCTTGCTAACGAGTTGAATCAAATGCAAACCACTTTCACTTTCTATTGGGCCTTTTACTTGATGCAAGCCCATACCCGGCACATGTTTCACAAACAAAGTAGGCAATTCTCCCAAAGTTCTAAAGCCTAAATCACCACCAACTAAGGCCGTATCTGCATTAGAATATTGGGTGGCTAATTTCGCAAAGTCCACGCCTTTTTTCAATTCACTCAAAACAACATCCATTTGCTTTTGTGCTTCTGCTTTGGGGGCTGCAATTAATAAATGTCGAATTCTATAACGAGTGTTTTGATTACTTTGTACCACTGGGGATTTTAACAAAGTTTCAATTTCTGTGTCCGAAACCCCAATCCCACTACTGACCTCTTTTTGCTGTAATTTTGAAATGATCAATTCATTCTTGGTTTCTTCTTTAAAGGCCTTGCTCTGAGCCTGGACCTTACTTAAACCACGAGCACGCATTTCTTCTATCGCTTCTTTAATTTCAGCATCTTCTGCACTAATACCATATTGTTTGGCCAATTGTAATTGTAATTTCTCATAAATCAGACGATCCAATACTTGTTTTTTAAAAGCAGACATATCCACCTGGCTAGGATCAACATCCGAACCCACAAAACGAGCATACAAAGATTGTGTTGCTTTTGAAAGCTCTTGTTGAGTGATCACTTCATCATTCACAATGGCTGCAATTTTATCCAAATTATGGGCCAAGCTTGGATGGTTGAAACCCAATGCACCAGAGAACACCAAAAATAAACTTAGCCGTTTGAGCTTTTTAAGCATTTTAATCTACCTTTTATTTGTATCTTCAATTTGTATCAAAATTTATTCCATGAGGCGCAACATGTGCCGGGCATGATACACAAAATCTTTCTTGGATTTTGCATCCAAAGCCTTGGTTTTGGGCAAAGCAATAGTTAAAGGATCCCGATGCATACCATTGACCCTAAACTCATAATGCACATGGGGGCCTGTTGTTGAACCACTCGATCCTACATAACCAATCACCTGGCCCTGAGTCACATTCGACCCAACACGCAAGCCCTTGGCAAAATTTGACATATGCGCATACACTGTGGTGTACTTGGGGCCATGCTGCAATTCTACCACTTTACCATATCCTGATTTATAACCCATAAAAATTACCTTGGCATCCCCTGCTGCTTTTATAGGGCTGCCATAGGGCGCTGAAAAATCCACCCCTGTGTGATGCTTCATTTTATGAAAAATCGGATGATAACGATTGCCATATCTAGAACTGATTTTCGAAGCCTGAACCGGATTACGCAAAAAAGGTTTTTCTAACCCCAAGCCTTCTGGGGTGAAAAAACCAGAATTTCCTTTTTTATCGGTGTACCTTACCCACTGCACTTTCTTACTGGGGCTCTTGATTTCAAGAGCCAAGATATTTCCAGTTTCGACTTTTTGGCCCTTGTGGTATTTTTCCTCGTACAATACTTTCATAGAATCATGCTTTTTTGCTTTTAAAGTATCTGCCTGATCCCAACTTAAAAGATCCATCATTTGATTCACAATCTGTTTATCCAAACCAGATTTTCTGGCGGATGAAATGATAGAATCATTCACCTTGGTTGTTTTAACAACTAATTTTTTTTCTAAAGGATGCTCTTTGTTCTGAATTTTGTATTTTATAATGGGATTATTTTTTTTATTTTTAGTTTTTTTGGTGATCGTATTTTTTTTAGGATCCAAGGCCAAATGTAAATATTTTCCAGGCTGGGTATCTATAAGCAATTCTGTGGTTTCTTTCTTTTGATTAGTAAAAAAGTTGTATTCCAATCCAGGCCTTAGATTTTTAACCAGCTTGGCTTCCTTGGTTTTTAAAATTTGTTGGATATCTTCTGGTGCCATCCCAGCATTTTTTAAAACCTTACTCAAAGTATCCCCAGATTTCACCACTTGATTGTGCCATTGTGGCGCCTGAGCTTGGGCTTCAACCTGATCCACCATGGCTTTTACCGCTTGCTTATCTAGGTTTGTGGCCAAGGTTAAATCTTGAGCCCCTGCTGTTCCTGTCCCCACTTGGCTTGGGTTTTGCCCCTGTCTCTCCCCTGGAGATTTATTGTTTAAAGACTTTGAGGCCACGCCAGACTCTGCTGCTGCATTATTTTCAGAAAAATTCAGTGGCACAGCAATTTGTTCCAACCCATTGCTTTGATTTGTTTGATCAGATATTTTTGATTTTTTCTGTGGATAAAGAGCATAAAAAAAGCAAACGCCAGCCAACGCAACACAGGCCAGCTGTGCCAGGCGTATCGAAAAAAAGGGTTTTTTTAATCTTTTGGCAGGTACCAATACTTTTTTTTTCACTATTTTCTAAGCGTAATTACAATTAATCTCTTGCCTATTATAAAATTTTTTAGATCAAAATGCAAAAAAATCTAGTTATTATTTATAGGTCGATTTAGCCTTAGGACTAAAGAAATCGCATTTTAAAAAACTTTAGCTAAACAAGTGTATCTATATAGTTCTTTTGTGCTTTCCAAAAACTCCTTGATGTTAACCAGTATGTCTGAAACTCCCTACGGCTGAAGCCGAGGGGTTCTAAGAACAAAATTGAAAACTCTCTTTGGCTCTCAGAAATACTTGCGCATTTCTTACAGCATCCAA
>JBJSZW010000213.1:0-2978 GCA_046090565.1 Gammaproteobacteria bacterium | reverse complement strand
CTTCTCTGATGTCTTTCGTCTGGCCATTTTTATTTCCTCCTAAAAGTAACTATAGTCCGTTGTGAAAAATAGGCGAAAAAAAGCTGCATTTCGCAATTGAATTAGCGATATTTTAATTAAGTGTAATGCTACCAATTTTTCGGAACGGACTATATATTTCTAAATCTTGCAGATTTGTTGTTTTTCCTTTTCTGTCTGGTTTGAGAACCATTTATCGGCGAACAGTTCTTGCCTAATAATGCCTGATATTTAATACTAACCCTACAAACCGATGGCATTTAATTCCTGCAACAAGGGACTGGGCAATCTGTAGCTGGTACTACGCCCCCCGCCTGGATTCTGAATAAAAATATTCCTGCCTTTCAATTCCTGAATATCTCTTAAGGCTGTATCATTGGAGCACTTTGCGAGTTTGGCGTATTTAGAAGTATTCATATGCCCTTGAAAATCATCTGCCAGCATACGATTGATGATGGCGCGCTGGCGTTCATTCACAGGTTTTTGATTGATGGTATTCCAGAATGTTGCTTTAAATAAAATTTTAGCAAGGCTTATTTCGGCGTTTGCAATGGCGCGGCCCAGGCAATCCAAAAACCAGGTTAGCCAGTTGGTGATATCTGGCGTCGCACGTTGTTGCTGTTCGAGCTGATCATAATAAGCTTTGCGTTCGGCTTCTATTTGCGAAGATAAGCTATAAAAGCGCTCTGAAATCCCATCCGCACGAGCCAATGCCATGTCTCCGATGGCTCTGGCGATTCGTCCATTACCATCTTCAAAAGGGTGGATGGTAACAAACCATAGGTGTGCAATACCCGCTTTCAATACGGGATCGATCCCATTATTTTTCTGAAACCATTTGAAAAACAGCTGCATTTCTTTTTCTAAGCGTTCTGCGCTGGGGGCTTCAAAATGGACTTTTTCTTTGCCTATACGGCCTGAGACCACCTGCATCGGCCCTGCATCCAGGGTGCGCCATCCACCAACAGTGATTTGATGCATGCCACTGCGTCCTGTTGGGAACAATGCTGCATGCCAATCAAAGAGGCGATTTTTGGTTAAAGGTTTTGAATATTGCTGTGTGGCATCTAGCATCATTTCAACAATGCCTTCCACATTGCGGCTGGCAGGAATAAGACCTGCAATATCAAGCCCCAGCCTGCGGGCAATAGAGGATCGAACTTCTTCTGAGTTTAGGTTTTCGCCTTCAATGGCGAATGATTTTACAATATCGTTTGTTATGGTGTTTAGGCTTGCTTCGCTTTTTAGTTCAAACCCAAGATCTTCCATACGTCCAAGCAAGCGCCCTTGGCGAGAACGTATGCCTGCCAGCTTTTCTGCCAGTATTTTTAGATCCCAGGTAAAGTTTGTCCAATTTGGATGCTCATGAAGCCACATATTAATCACCGCATTATTTAAGGTGATTATAGCCCTTATTCACCGCAGAGTCGATTTATTCACCGCAAAATATACGGCGATTAGGGCTGCTATTCACCGCAGGCTCGTTATTAATTTCTCAGAAACAACGAAAATCTATTTTGAACATTAGCCAACTGTGTATTCTCGCTGCTTTAGCTGCGAGTTAACAGTTGACCATTTTTTGATACTTGCCTCATTTTATTAAGTATACTAAAATACCAATTATATATTGTAAATCTGTATACTTAAATTAAAAAAATGAACCGAACTGCTGCCACAACTGCCCTAAGACAACTGGACAAACAAAATAAATTTTTGTTTACAAAGCACGATCTTAGAAAATGGTTTCCCTTGGATACCCCAAAAACTTTTGATGCTGGCTTAAAAAGGCTTGTTAAGGATAATTCGCTGGAATGGGTATGCCATAACGTGTATTTGAACCCACATGCCCAATCCATGGATTATGGTTATACCATCGAACATGTGGCTAAAATCCTAAGACGTGGGGAATACAATTATGTTAGTTTAGAATCTTTATTGGCTGAATATGGTGTTATCTCTCAAATCCCAATTGATCGCCTAACTGTTATAACCACTGGCAGAACAGGCGAATACAAAACCAAATACGGGGTTATTGAATTCACACACACCAAACGGCCTTTTTCTGAAATCATTCCCCATTTAATTAAAGATCCTCGTAGGCCTTTGCATATTGTCTCTAAACAAATTGCATGGCGGGATTTAAAACGCATTGGCAGAAATATTAATATGGTAAATTTAGAGGAATTAAATCATGAAGATTAATTTTGAAGAATTGGTTGATTTGGCCATGAAAAATAAAAATTACACCCACATGCGCCATGTTATTGCCAAAGAATTATTGCATTATGATATTTTATTTGCCCTAGACAACAATCATTTATTAGACACTTTGACTTTCCAGGGTGGAACCTCCCTACGCCTTTGCTATGGTGGTGATCGCTTTAGCGAAGATCTTGATTTTGCTGGGGGGAAAAATTTTAATCCTCAAGATTTTAAAAATATAAAATCTTGTCTTGAAAAACACATTGGAAAAAGATACGGCTTAGAAATTTCTGTTAAGGAACCAGAAACCCTTTATCACCCCTATGATAATGCTTCTATCAAGGTAAGTAAATGGCAATTAAGAATTTTAACTCATCCCTTACGAAGGGATTTACCCAAACAAATGATCAAAATAGAAATCGTTAACTTAGACGCCTATACCAAAGAATTAAAAACATTACAAAGTAATTATGATTTTCTACCTGATGGATATTCTGATATTTTCGTTATGGTTGAAAGCTTAGATGAAATTCTTGCAGACAAGTTAATTGCCTTTTTTAACTGTAACTATATTAGATACAGAGATATTTGGGATTTTCGATGGCTCATGCAAAAAGGCGCCAAGATAAATATTGAATTAATTAAAAATAAAATAGCTGATTATTCCGTTCTTAGTTATAATCTAAAAATTCAATGCCGTGTATAATGCTTGAAATATCCTCTAACATTTGTTGAATTTTTAGATTATAACTAAGAAC
>JBJSZW010000212.1:0-13994 GCA_046090565.1 Gammaproteobacteria bacterium | reverse complement strand
GGTACGCTACACAGAATTAAGCTTCCAAGAAGCCTTGAGCAAAGAACTTGGGGTGATGGATTTGGGTGCTTTTTGTCAGTGTCGTGATCATAAAATGAAAATCAGAGTTTTTAATTTGAAAAAACCCGGTGCTTTGCTTCGTGTTGTTTTGGGTGAAGATGAAGGGACCCTTGTTTTTTAGGGCTTTTTAGATTTAATAAATTTAATTTAAAGCTTAATTTCATACACATTCAATATCAATCGGGAGTTCCTTAAAGCATGATGTTCAAAACCGTCAATGAAATAAAAAATGATTCCGAACAACGCATGAAGAAAAGCGTTGAAACTTTAAATCACAGCCTGGTTAAACTCAGAACAGGCAGGGCACACCCAAGCCTTTTAGACAGTATTGAAGTGCTGTATTACGGCAATCCCACGCCATTAAACCAGGTCGCAAACGTTACCGTGGAAGATGCTAGAACCTTAAGCATTTCACCCTGGGAAAAAAGCTTAACCCAGGCCATCGACAAAGCCATTCGCAGCTCAGATTTGGGCTTGAACCCGGTAGCTGCCGGTACGGTTATTCGTGTGCCTTTGCCGCCCTTGACTGAAGAAAGACGCAAAGATTTGGTGAAACATGTTCGTGGTGAAATTGAAGAGGCCAAGGTTGCGGTTAGAAATATTCGGCGGGATGCTAATGCCAATATAAAAGAGCTTCATAAAAGTAAAATCTTAACCGAAGACGATGTGCACAAAGCCGAAGACAGCATTCAAAAAATAACAGACAAATTCATTGCAGAGATCGATAAAATCTTTGTGGCCAAAGAAGCAGAACTCATGCATGTCTAAAACCAAAACGCCCCCTCAATTGCCCAAACACCTTGCTGTCATTATGGATGGTAATGGGCGTTGGGGGCGCAAGCGTTTTTTGCCTCGCATCGTGGGGCACCAAAAAGGCGTCGATTCCTTAAGGGCTTTGGTTAAAGATTGTCGTGAATTTGGAATTCCAGTACTCACGGTGTTTGCTTTTAGCAGTGAAAATTGGAATAGACCCCCAGAAGAAGTTAATTTTCTTATGGAACTGTTTTTGAAAACCCTAAGCTCTGAATTAAAATCCCTAAATGAACAAGGTATCCAGTTTAGGATCATCGGCGATAAAACAGGTTTGTCTTCCCATTTGATTGATTCTATTGAAAAAGCAGAATCTCTCACCAAAAAAAACACAAATTTAATTTTTAACGTCGCTCTGAATTATGGTGGGAAATGGGATATCCTTCAGGCCATGCAGGCAGTTGTCCAATCGCTTATATCACAAAACCCGGCCCCTGTTATGAGCTTGGATCAATTAAACCAAGCATTAAGCCAAAGATTAGCCCTCCACGACTTGCCAGCGCCTGATCTCTTGATTCGAACCGGTGGCGAGCAAAGAATCAGTAACTTCTTGTTATGGGATTTGGCTTATACTGAACTATTCTTTACCGATGTGCTTTGGCCCGATTTTCGAACCGAGAATTTTCAAAAAGCCCTCGATTTTTTTGCCCAAAGAGATCGGCGCTTTGGAACTTTAAAATCAGATAAATCAGAGAACTAACCAGAGAACTAAAAGGCAGGCTTTATATGCTCAAAACCAGATTATTAACAGCGGGATTTTTAATTCCTTTGAGCTTTTCTTTGATTGCTTTTACCCCATTGGCTTTATTTATGAAAGCAGTATGGGGTTTGGTTGGCTTAGCAGCCTTTGAATGGGCGAAGTTATCTGGCTTAAAATCACAAACTCGGCTCGTATTTGTAGGGCGTCTGGTTTATGCGGCTTTACTGATGGCAGCTTCTTTTTACAGCAACCAATACCAATTAGCTGGTCTTTGGCTAAAATCAGCCCCGATTTTTTGGTTATTCATGGGATTATGTGTGATTGGGGTGAATTATTCTAAAAATTTGAAAACATTTTTATCTCATCCCATCACCAGCTTGCTCATGGGATTTTGGGTTTTGCTCCCCTTTGGTTATGCCTTGATTTTTCTTAGAGAATACGGCCAGAGAATTCTAGAATTTAATATTTTAAATACGACCATTAGCATGAAGGGCTTATTTTTAGTTACGAGCATCGCTTTAGTTGCTATAGCAGATTCCTCGGCTTATTTTGTAGGCAAAAGATGGGGAAAGCACAAACTTGCGCCCAGTATTAGCCCCGGGAAAACTTGGGAAGGATTTTTGGGCGCTTTGGCGGCAGCTTTGTTGCTAAGCCCTGCTTTGTCCATGCTTTGGGCTCAGGATGATGCCAACAAAGCTTGGTTGAGCGCCTGTTGGATCATCATGGTTGTTTTATCTGTGGTGGGTGATTTGTTTGAAAGCCTCTTTAAAAGAGCCCAAAGCCTAAAAGACAGCGGCAATATACTACCAGGCCATGGTGGAATTTTGGATCGTGTAGACAGCCTAACGGCCGGCTTAAGTGTTTTAGCGGGGATCATGCTTTGGATATAAGTCTGGGTAAAAAAAATAAGAGAGCTTGTGCCGAAATTCCCATGCGGAATATAGGGCCCATGAATTGGCACGATGGATCGAACCCGAATAGATTATTGCAGAAAACAATTATACCATTATCAACATTCGAAGCACCACTTTGGCCCTCTTGCCAACGCGGTGCCAGAATCACCCGCCTATTGCAAGATTCAGGGCTTCAGATAATGGTCCTAAAGGATGCTATGGTTCGTTCCATTGTGCTAGAAGCGCCCGATCTAGCCGCTGCAGTGCTATTTAAAAATGCTCTAAGCCAAGATCCAAGCACAGAAACCGCTATTCATCAGGCTATTCAAAGCACAGGGCGATTTGTTCGCCTAAGCCCTAATGGCTTGCACTGTGAAATCTTAGGCAATTTAATTTATATTCGATTTTCCATGGAAACAGGGGATGCAGCAGGCCATAACATGGTTACCAAAGCCTCAGACAAAGTGATGCAAGTATTGCTACAACGCTTTCCCCATTTAAAATACGTTTCTATTTCTGCCAATTACTGTACAGACAAAAAAGTATCCGCGATCAATGGCATCCTAGGCCGCGGCAAACATGTGATTGCTGAAGCCTTAATTCCGGGTGCAGTATGTGAAAAATACCTAGGATCTAATCCAGAAACTCTGGCCAATTTGCATTTGAAAAAAAATCTATTAGGCAGTCTTTTGGCTGGTAGCTTGCGTTCTGCCAATGCCCACGTGGCCAATATGCTGTTGGCTTTTTATTTGGCCACAGGCCAGGATGCAGCTAATATTGTAGAAGGCTCCCAAGCCATTGTTAGGGCAGAAGTTAAGGGTGAGGATCTTTATTTTATGGTGAGTTTACCGAATATTATTCTAGGCACCGTAGGTAATGGTAAAAACTTGGATTTTGTTCAAGAGAATTTAAAACTAATGGATTGTGTGGTGCAACCTGAAAATCCGGGTGCATCGGCCAGGCGTTTGGCCTGTATTGCTGGAGGACTTGTATGGTGTGGTGAATTGTCTTTGCTGGCAGCACAGGCTAAGCCTGGAGAATTGGTAAAAAGTCACATGCACCTGGAAAGATAAGCAAATATCCATGGATACAAAAACAGACATAAAAAATAAACTCAAATGGCAATGTCGCCGCGGTATGCTAGAACTGGATCTCTGGCTGAATACTGTTTTAGATCAGCATTTTGATGATTTAAACCAAGAGCAACAAAGGCAATTTGTTAAGTTTTTAGCCTTAGAAGATGTGCAATGCTATGAACTTCTAAACACCCCGGATTTTAATGCCCTCAATAATAATGCGGCATATGACGCAGATTGCGTTCAAATTGTAAGCTATTTAAGACATGCCCTTAATATTAGCCATTCACAAAGCACCTAAAACAGTTTTAGCCCTAAGCTTATTGCCTCTATTCTTAGTTTTGTACCTTGGATTTAGCTTTGAATTTAATTTTTCCAGCCACGTATTTTTATTTTGTTCTAGTTTGGGCCTTATTATCTATACCCAGGGAAATTTTTGCTTAAAATACCTCCAAAAACATCCAAAGGCCATTCAAAAAATAAGTCTTATGAATGCATCACAAATTATTCTAGAAACCAGGGAAAATAAAAAATACAGGGCGGAATTATCCCCCCATACTTATATTGGCTCTTGGTTGATTGTTCTGGTATTTAAAAATACAACCAAACATCGCTATTGTCTTTTAACACGAGAGGCTCTTGGGGGTGGGGAATTTGCGTATAGAAAGCTCTCGGCCTGGCTTTATAATCTAAGCCTCTAGCCTTAAGTTTGCAAGATGGGCTATAATTTGAGAAAATCTATTATCAAAAGAAGGATTTTCTCAAAATAATGCAAAAAATAGAAAGACACATTAAAAATCAATTAATTAAGAGATTCAATGCCTCGCGATCTGTGTATATTTTTGGGCCTAGGCAATCAGGAAAAACAACATTGGCTCAAACTATTTTTCCTGATTTGCCGTATGTCAGCTTGGAAGATCCAGATACCCTGGAGTACCTGGAAACAGATCCCAGGGCTTTTTTAAAACAATTCCAAACAGCAGCCATCATCGATGAACCCCAGCGCTCTGAAAAATTATTTTCCTATTTGCAGGGCCAAATTGATCAAGAAAAGAAAAAATTCATTCTCACCAGTTCACAAAATTTTTTAGCCATGGAGGCTATTTCCCAGTCTTTGGCAGGTCGGATCTCTATTTTAACCCTATTGTCTTTAACGAAATCAGAAATAGACGGCAAACCCCCAAGAGACACAGAAGCCCTGGATCAATTATTTTCATCATCAAAACTAAAATTATACCCAAAATATCCAAGCATAGATAATCTATGGCCCTTTATTTTAAAAGGCGGGTATCCAGAACTGCATGCCAACCCAGCGGTGATAGATTATTGGTTTGCTGATTACGTTAAAACCTATATAGAACGCGATGTTCGGCGTGTTATTAATGTTAATGATCTCGGTCTGTTTCAAAGATTCATTAAACTTTGTGCGGGCAGAACGGGCAATATCTTAAATAAGGCCTCTTTGGCTGCTGATTGCGGCATCAGTGAGGCAACCTGCGCACGCTGGATCAGTCTTTTAGAGCAAAGCGGCATTATTATGCTCCTAAAACCCTATCACCAGAATTTCAATAAAAGACAAACAAAATCCCCTAAGCTATTATTTTTAGATTCTGGTTTGTGCTGCCATTTATTGTCCATTCGAAAGCCAGAGCATTTAAGCCTTCATCCTAACATGGGTGCAATTTTAGAAACTTATGTTATTACAGAGATCTATAAATATTATTTAAACAACGGCTTGTCTCAGGAATTTTATTATTGGCGCGATCAGCACGGGCATGAAATGGATTTGATTTTAGAACTACCCAATGGCCAAATTTTGCCCATTGAAATAAAAGCCGGGCAAACGGGCTCAAATGCCATGTGTGCTGGCACAAGAAAATGGATGGAACTTGCAGGGGTGGAGCAGGGGGTTGTGCTTTATGGGGGGGAACAGTGGCAGGAACGGGAGGGAGTCCAGATTGTTCCCATTAACGCTATTCTATGAAATTTTGTGGCAGAGGAATTTGAAGTAGCCTAAAATCTGATCTTGGATGGGTTAATTTTAGACTTTCGTGGGCCCTAGGGAGAGTAAACTTGGATAAAGAAGCGCAACGTAAAAAAACAATAGAACAGTTGATTCAGTTTCAAGGCCAAATAGACACCCTACAGCCGCACAAAGCCAGCAAAGAAGAACTCACAGATTTATTGGATACCCATGAAAGTCTTCAGGAAATCATACCCCTTGCATCGCAATTCCAGATTTTATCCCCAGAAGAATCTACTTATTGGTCTGCTTATTTCTCATTAGAACGAATTGATGCTTTTAAAAAAGCATTATCCAAAATTCAATACGAAGAAGAGCAAGAAAACCTAAAGTTAGAAATAGGCGATTATATTGACGAAGAAACGGCCTATTATCTGGTTCGTAAAGAATTTAATTTGAAACTACGGGCTTTGATTTATCAACAGGCAACTGAACCCAAAAAAATAATATCCAAAGTAGAAAATCTAGGTATAGATGTTTTTGGAAGTTTCCTAAAAACTTTTGCCTTAGAAGAATTCAAAGCCGTGCTTATGTTTTTAGGCTGGCCGGTGATCCTGCCGTTAAAAATTGTGAATCGCCTAGCATCTTGGACGGGATCTGTAGTGAATAAACTGGGCATTTTAATTGAAAACTATATTGAAGAACCAGCCTGGGCCTGCATTCCAAAGGGAAGAGAATCTGGGCCCTTGGCGCTTTTAAAATACAGATGCATGGGGCTATTGCCCTTAGGAATACCTTGGGTAGCCAGTTTTGCCAGAAAAACTTGTACCGTGGGGGCGGCCATTATGAAATGGGTCACCCCAGATGTAGACAAATGGATACTAAAATCTCCGAATACCGCAGGCTTTCTTGCTGGCATGGGTCTTGGATTCGTGGTACTAACCTCCATTTTGGCCAGTATTTTTTCTTTGGGTATTCCCATTGTGGCCATGGCCGGTGGTTTAGCAGTAGCTTCTGTGGCGGCAGCTGGAGTTGCTGGGTGCAAGGCTTGCAAACGTTCTAGTGAATTGTCTGAATTTCGTTTAAACCCAGAGGATCAAGAAAGGCTCGATGATTTTAAGAATGCATTTCCAGAAACCTATGTTAGTATTTTACGCTTAGAAAAAGATTCTGAAAAATGTAAGCAGCTTGAGCAACGAGTTAGGGTATTACTAGGAATTGCTCAAACCGAAGCGGAATCCGTGGTTCCCGGCTTGGAAGCTAGCACTGCGCCAACAGCACAAGCACCAAAGCCTATGCGGTTATTAGGACTTGAATCACAACAGCATATGACGGCCGCTTATTCAGGTTTTCAAGGAAAAGCAAAGGCTAACAGAGCATCTGATGAGGAAAGAAAACAAGAACAGGCAAGACCGACAGAGGTCGTATTAGCGGTTCGAAATGCTGCAACTTAAGTTGAACGGCCAATATATCAATGTCTTACCCGCTAATCCAGGAATGCATGTAGGCCATTAAGAATGCGGGGTAAGTGGATTGACTAAACCCACCTGAATAGTAAAATAAAAAATCTTTCATTTAAAATTCGGAGCGCGTGTCCATGTTATTTAATTTTGTAGCTCGTAGGGCCTTGTCTAGGGGATTTTCTTCGAAGTGCTCGCAACAATTACTTCAGCCGCGGCACATTCAGGCACTGATTCTTGATGGCGCAGGAACCCTATTTGATTTTGGCTGTACAGCCGTGAACAAGGCTTTTAAAAAATATTTTGCAGAACGTAATATTCATTTGACACGTGAACAGATAGATTCTTTTACAGGATCCAATAAAATAGATCACCTAAAAGCCCTCTATAATGCTGAATTTGTTAGAAAACAAATCCCAGGTTCAAAAATAAAGACCTTTCCATTGGAAGGGGAAGCAGGTGCCGAAGAATTTTATCAAAAAGAATATGAAGCCTATAAAAAAACGCAATTAAATGTTTTTAAAACAGATTATATGACCATGCGTTTAATTCCTGGAGTTTGTGAATTTATTTTAGCTCAGCAAAAAAAGGGGGTTAAGGTTGGAATTACAAGTGGCTATGACGCAGAGATGATGAATTTGATTGTTACAAAACTTAATAATCAAGGTTTTTTTGCAAACGCTGTTGTTTCTTCAACAGGTATGCCATCTCGCCCAGATCCAGGCATGTGTTTAGAAGCTGCAAAACAAATGGCAGTTGATCCTGAATATTGCGTGGTGGTAGACGATACCCGAATCGGAATTCAAGCAGGCAAAAATGCAGGGATGATCGCTGTAGGGGTGGTGGATAGTTCTGTTGACTTTGGTCTGAGTGAAAGAGAACATGGCGAATTGAGAGTTTATGATTACCCATCTTTCGCCAGACAAGAAAAGCTGATTAAAGAGCATCTGATGGCCGCAGGTGCTGATTATACGGTACCCACACTGGGGCATTACAAAATGTCCTCTGTGTTATCACAAGTTGAAGCAGTATTTCAATCCAAAGAGGCCTCTAAACTACAAAAAACCCCCAATTTGACTGTTGGCTGTTAACTTTTAGGAGAGGGAGCTTTTGCTGCCTCTCTTTTCCCTTGAGTATTTCTGCTGCTCTGTGCTAGAATTTGACCATGTCTACAGTTCATATTCAAAATAAGTCTATTTACCATTTTTTATGGTCTGTGATTAAGCCTTATAAGCTTTGCTATTTGCTTATGATCATGGCCCCTATTTTGGGTTCGTTTTATGATTTTGCCAATCAATATGCTTTGAAGCTTTTAGTCGATGCATTCTCTGGGAGTCAAACTCCAGAATACAGCGCCTTGCTTAAACCCATTGTTATTTTTATTGGCGCTCAAATCTGGATTGATGTGGTGTGGAGAATAGGGGACGTGGCCGAATGGCGCTCAGAACCCTATGTACGGCAGGCAATTTTGCAGCAAACCTATGATTATGTTCAGCACCATGACTACCAATTTTTTCAAAACACACATGCCGGTTCTATTACCAGTAAAATTAAGGGCGTGTTGGATGGTTATGATAATTTTTGGGCAAGTTTGCATCATGATTTTAGCTCGAGAATAGCCAATACCATTACCTTAACATTTGTTTTATGTGTTGTGAGTGTAAAAATTTTTGCTTTTGTGGCTGCTTGGGCTGTGATTTTCTTTTTCATCATGTACCGTTTATCTAAGCGCATGGATCACCTGTCTTTTATTAACTCAAATCATAGACACGACATTTTTGGCCTCGTGGCCGACAATATTTCGAATATTTTTACTCTATTTTCTTTTGCATCCCGAAAAAGGGAATCTACCCACTTGGAAGATCAATTTGTAAAAACCTATATACCAAGCAATATTAAGCTCTATAAATTCGCTTTTTTATTAAATATAGTAGGGGCTCTTTCCTATTGGGTAATGTTGATTGCCCTGTTCTTTTTTATGATTCACTTGCGCATACTTGGGGCCGTATCCAATGGAGACATGGTATTTGTAATAGGCATTACCCTAAAAATGAGCATGGACCTATGGTTTATGATTGGAAAAATGCAAGATTTTATGAGAAATTTAGGGGATTTTAAAAGTGCTTTTACCTTATTACAAATTCCACAAAATACAACAGATGCTCAGCAGCCTGCCTTAAATATTAAAAACGCCTCTATTGCTTTTAAAGACCTCGATTTTTCCTACCCAGGGGCTGCACCTATATTTAATAATTTATCTTTACTTGTAAAAGCAGGAGAGAAAATAGGCATAGTGGGCTCTTCTGGCGCAGGAAAATCAAGTTTGGTGTCTTTGTTGTTGAAATATTTTAGCCCAAGTTCCGGCCAGATTTTAATAGATGAACAAGATATTTACAAGATTAATACCGATTCTTTAAGAACCCAGATTTCGCTTATTCCGCAAGATATTATGCTGTTTCACAGAACGATTTTAGAAAATATACGCTACGGTAATCCCCATGCTTCTGATCAAGAAGTATTTGAAGCAGCCCGATTGGCTAATTTGCATCATTTTGTGCTTTCTTTGCCAGAACAATACCAAACCTTGGTAGGCGAAAGAGGGGTTAAACTCAGCGGCGGCCAGAGGCAAAGGATAGCCATTGCCAGGGCTATTTTAAAAAACGCCCCCATTCTAATTTTAGATGAAGCAACTTCTAGCTTAGATACAGAAACAGAACAGCTGATTCAGAACAGCTTAAATATGCTTTTAGAAAATCAAAAAATAACGGTTTTGGCTATTGCCCATAGGCTATCAACGCTTAAACATATGGATAGAATTATTGTTTTAGACAAGGGTAGGATCATCGAAGAAGGCACCCATGATCAGCTGATACTACAGCCCCAGAGCTTGTATAAAAAATTATGGGATTTACAGCAGATCTAAAATTTCTGTAAAAATACACAGATGCTCTTATAAATAGCAATTAAACTTGGGATACGGCTATACAATTCGTTGAGTTTAGAGGCTACCAAATCGGGAGCATTGGGGTATTCATGCGCTATTTGATTTCGAATTTCTCGTAATTCAGACCATAATGCTGGATTAATCGCAACACCAAATTTAGATAGCTTATTAATTTTATCGATCATGGTATGATTAACAACTGGTTCTTGAGCAAGATCCAAACAAATATTAATCAATTGAGCGCCTATGAGATCCTGCAATTTTGAAAATCGATAGACCAAAGAATCAATCATGGCAATTTCTTCTGTTGTTAAATTTTTAATTTGCTCCTGTGAAATAGGAAAATAGCGCTTGATTTTTTCTAAGCTGGATTGCAGTTGTTTGAGATGGTGCTCTGCTGTGTCTAAAACAGAATTTTGTATTTCTTTTTTATTTGGGATCATATAATCTTTATCCCCGTGGTTCTTGCTAGGTCGTAAATGTTCGTAAAATAATCAGAATTCATAAGCCTTAGAACCACGTCAATTTTTTGATCGCCGATAGCCGTTTTAACAGCGACCAGAAATTTAATTTGGGCCTTATAGGCCAATTCTGCGGTATTAAAATAAGTTTCTATGTACAAATCAATATCTCCGCCTTTTTTAGTATCGTCTACGCGAGAGCCAAACAGCCATAAGCCATCTTCTGCTAAAAAGCATTCTTGAAACTTTGTTTTTAAAAAAAGGAATTCTTTTTGAGTTAAGCGCATATCGGGATTATAGAGAAATTCTTAATCCTTGACCAGTATAGCTGCAAAAGTCATCAAGGAAAAAATACCAGCGTACAGCCCAATGTAGAACAAACTTTGAGTCTGTTGGTAGATCCCAAACATGATTAAGGGGCTTAATTTACCAAATAGGGCGGATCCTATAGCGTTCCCAAGCCCAACGGTAATGTATTGATCAGACTCAGTTTGTTTAGAAAACAAATTTTTATAGTAAAGATGCTGTGGGCATAAAAAGACAACCCCTAAAAAAACAATCCAAAATCGAACAAAAGTGATATAAAAAACAGAACTGCCAGCATCAATATAAAAAAATAAAATGGGCAGAGATAAGCCCAAGCTTACAGCAGCAATTTGAGTAATTTTTGAGGGTGAATAATTGATTAAACAGCGGCCTAATACAGGAATTAACAATAAATCAAGAAAAAGTAAACAAGTATTAAAAAATACCATCGTTTCCACAGAAATACCAGTAACCATCATAGGCACAATGATATTGAAAATAGAAAAAGGCAATAAGGCTGTTAAATGTGAAAGTCCCGTAGTAAGCGCGATTTTTACAAAGGGCCTTTTGTATTGGAGAATATTTTGAAGAAATTTTTTTGTATTTATACCATTATAAGGCGTTTTTTCTACAATTTTCGCATTTAAGCCGTCTAACACAGAATCTATTTTAATGGCCTGCTTTCTAATCCCATACCCACAAATTCCAATTAGGCCGCTGAATAAAAAACAATAGCGCCAGGCATCTGTAATACCCTGTTGATAAACCCATAAATAACTCATAAAAGCCGCCAAACAATTACCGAGCATAGAGGAGGTAGGATAATAATAAGAAGCATGGAAAGCCTCTTTGTGGGATTTTCCTTCCATAATATATAATTTTGCAATGGTGCTTTCGCCCGCCGTAAAAATACCTCTTAAAAATCTTAAAAATACAAACAAAATAGCGGAAAAAAAACCACATTTGGAATGTCCTGGAAGAATGGCCAAAAAAACATTGGTCAAAGCAGCGGCCATTAATGAGTAAGAAAGCCCTTTCAATGGCCCCTTATATTTTGCAATCATTCCAAATAAAATCGCCCCCAGTGGCCTTGTTATGGCAGAGCTTGCAAAAATTGCATAACCTATCAACAAGCCCTGGTTTTGTGAGTAATTCGGAAAAAAAGCGGGGGTTAAAACAGGTAATAACAGCACATACAATGCCGTATCAAAATGATCTAAGGAATTACCCAATAAAATACTAAAATCTAGACGATTTCTTATTTTTAATACATTTAAAAACACGCTTCCTCCGCTGGCATGATCCAGTTCAGGTGATTAAGGGTATATTCTCAGCCTTGATTAATTCATCATTGGTCACGTAAAAAAGTAAAAAATAAAAAACAAGGCACCCCTGGTGACTAGGAATTTAATATAAAAAGCAGATGCTGTCAACGGTAATGGTTTCACCATCTGCTTGTAATTTGCATTTATCTAAAACAGAAGGATTTTTAATGTTTTCTTCAATATTTTCAGAAACAGAAAAACACATTCCTCCATGGGAAATATCAACCAAAGTAATAGTATAGAGGCTTTAGCCGCCAACAAGACATTAACTAAACTTGAATGTAATGCAATTACGTTTAATGGCGCCGCGTTTACGGAAGCATCAATGAATTTCTGAGTACTCTTATACTCAGAACACTTTTAAGTTGTTGATATTGCGGTTACACTAATATATCTTATGACAAATAACGTTGATCTAATTTTTCCCATTGATTTTGATAACCTAAAATTAAGCCCCATTCTAGGGGCTTATCGGAATCTTTCGGGCGATAATTTTAACAGAAATATTGAATATTCTTCAAAAATTAAACTTTTAGAAGTTGATAATGATTTAGACGCCATTTGTATTTTTTTAGATGAATTCAAGGATTCTGAAAAAACATGGCGCTCTTACACGAAAGAACTTGAGCGATTGGTTTTGTGGTGCATTCATATTGTAAAAACACCTATTTCGAGCCTTAGGCGTTCTGATTTAACAAATTATTTAGAATTTTTAAAGAACCCAGCCCCAAAAGAGCTCTGGTGCGGCCCCAAAACCAATCGATTCTTCACTGATAACAGCAGCCCCAATCCTGCCTGGCGGGCCTTTTGTTCAGGGCTTTCTCCTACTACTTTAAACAAAACCGTTTCTATTTTGGATTCTTTTTTTAATTATTTGGTTGAAATGAATTACTTGCTAGGCAATCCCTTTGCTTTGAATAAAAGACGCAAAAGAACCAAAAATGCGCAGTCTAAAATAGTCGATCGATACTTAGAGTTGGATGAAATAAGAGCTGTACTAGAATCCCTAGATAAGCAAGCCGCCAACAAAGAAACGGAGGCTTTTCAAATTCTAAGAGCGCGTTACATCATTTTACTCTTGTTTTATTCTGGACTTCGTATTACAGAAGCTAGCACGCATTCTATGGGCGACTATTTTCAAAGAGAAAACAATTGGTTTTTAAGAGTTTTAGGGAAAGGAAAAAAAACAAGGGATATCCCCATTCCAGATGCCCTACTCCGAGCTTTAGAAGAATTTAGAATGGCCGTTGGTTTAAATAGCAGGCACCCTGAATTTAAAGAATCCACACCCTTGATTCCAATGAAAAATTTGAACCAGCCTATTACGGATCGCCGGATTAATCAGATACTCAAATGGGCTTTTAATTTGGGAGCCATTGAATTAGAGTCAGAATACCCGAACAAAGCCTCTAAACTGCGTGCGGCATCCGCACATTGGTTGCGCCACAGTTATGTGACTTATTTGTTAGAAATGGGCGCGCCACTTAAAGTCGCCCAGGAAAATGCAGGCCATGCTGACATTTCTACGACGCTTATTTATCAACATATAGCTCAAATAGATAGGTATGATGCATCTAAACATTTAAATTTAGGAATTTATAAAAATGCTGATGTACGATCTACGGAGTAAGAACATTATGCCATGCTATGCCTGTCGTTTCCTGATGTTTATCAACCATGCCGTAAAACCATCTCATTTATGAGATGGTTTTAAGGCATACAAACCTTCCTTTAAGGTCTTTAGTTAAGGAGGGCTTTTTTGTTGTTCAATATATTCCTTTAGAATATTCAATGGAGCTCCTCCACAAGAAGCCGCAAAATAACTGGGAGACCAAAACACCCCTTTCCAATAAAATTTCTGAATTTCGGGGAAAGTTTTTCTTAAAATTCTGCTAGAGACTCCTTTAAGGCTATTTACGAGTTTTGAAATAGATATTTTTGGCAGTTAATTGATTAAAAGATGAACATGATCAGCTTCACCATTACACTCCAAAAG
>JBJSZW010000211.1:0-7231 GCA_046090565.1 Gammaproteobacteria bacterium | reverse complement strand
TTTAATAGAAAACCCCTATTATCAAAACTCCACTAAAACTCAGGCTGGCTGCCAAATAGATTACTTAATACAGGCTAAATTTAATACACTGTACGTTTGTGAAATCAAATTTTCAAGCCAACCCGTTCCTGTTTCGATCATTGCAGAAGTAAACGAAAAAATAAACTGCCTTGGCTTAAATAAATATTTTTCTGTTCGCCCTGTTTTAATTCACGTTAATGGCGTGGAAAATCAAATCATTGAATCTGAATATTTCTCGAAAATCATTGATTTCGGAGCTCTCATGAATCCTTAAAAATTTTTCCACCTGCTTTTTAAACTATGGCCATTAAGAATTTAAAAACCATTCCACAATAGGCATAATACAGATTTCATATTGAATGCCTTCCCGCTCAATGATTTCTATTCCAGATTCTGATTCTGTGAGTATTAAGCCTTTTTTCAGTTTATAAGTTTCTAAAGCCTCTAAGAGCCCATTGATTTCGCGTTCTTTGGTTCTTGGTTCTGAAAGAGAAACACAAACCTGAATCGCAGCCACTATACTGAGTTCTTTTTTGATCAAAAAATCACATTCTTGATCTACTTTGTGAAAATAGATTTCTAATTTTCGGCGTCTTAATTCTAAATAAACCAGATTTTCTAAAATTCTGCCTTTGTCTTCAGAAAATTTAAAAGAAACAGCGGCAGCCAAACCTGTATCTAAGCAATAAATTTTTTTAGAATTTCCATATTGCTTTTGAAGCGAAAAATGAAATTTATGCAATTCTTCGAATAAAAATATCTCTTTCAAATAGGCCATATAATCCATAACCGTATTGGAATGACAATTTAAGGCTGCAGCCACGTTGCGGTAACTGAATAGCTTTGAAGAATTGCTTGCCAAATAAATTGCCAATTCTTTTATTTTTTGGGGATTCACTTGATGTCTGGATACGATGTCTTTATAAATAAAATCTTCAAAATAGGCGTTTAGCAATTCTTTTTTAAAAACTTCTCGGTTAACAATGGCTGGAAATGCGCCGTATTCCATGTATTCTTTAAGAAATTGATTCTTATTTTTAGGATTATTTTTAAATTTTAAAAATTCTGTAAATTTTAAAATCAAAAGATTAGATTTAAATGGGATTTATTATGAAAATCTTGATAATTTTATTTTCAATGGTTAATAAAATAAATCATGCTGGAGGCCTTAGTGCTCCCCCAGCATCAATAGTTACTAACCTCTACGCATTTTATAAGCTCTAGGAGTCTTTAAAAATTTTTGCAATTTTTTCAAACCAAGAGCTTGTTTTGGGCGTATGATTTTCAGGCTTGCTTTTTAGACTTTCTGAAAAATCTTTCAGCAACTCTTTTTGGCGATCGCTTAAATTTATTGGGGTTTCTATGTAAAAAAGAGTTATTTGAATTTTTGGAGGATCCGCCGGCTAAGCTGCACGAAACCTATAAAATATTAAAAATTGATTGGCCTAAAAAATTTCAATATCGGGCTTAAATGTTGTGCCTCAATCGCCTGGAAGACCGGATAGATCAGGGTTCTTGGTAACCCAGCGCCGAAGTCAAGAAAATTTAGTACGCAAAAAAATTAAAAAGCTTATCCAAAATTTGGCCCTGGAAAACCCCAAAGTACCTAGCAATTTGTTAAATACCATTGGCCAAGTCAAACCCAGCCAATTAATGGATCATAATTTATGGGATTTTAAAAATTTAGAAAAGCAACAAATTATTTAATTTTTAAACATGTAATTCAAGCCTTTGGCGAGCTTTAAAAACCAATCATTGTTAGGGCCATAATCCAATAAATCTGGGGCTTTTATGATATCTCGGGACACAGAATAGATGTCTCCGAAATCATCGATTAGACCCAAATTTTTGGCCTCAAGGCCCGTCCAAATTAAGCCTGAGAATAAATCTGGGTTATCCAGCTTTAATTTGTTTTGACGCCCCTGTTTTACATTGCTGATAAAAGCTGCATGGACTTCTTCTAGCATTTGTTTGATGTGTTCTTCAGATTCTGGTTTTTTGGGTGAAAAGGGATCCAAAAGCGCCTTATTTTTACCCGCGGTGTAGAGCCGTCTTTCGATTCCCCAGTCCTTCATGGCATCTACAAAACCAAACCCGCCCATGATCACCCCAATGGAGCCCACCAAGCTGGTTTGATCCGCATAAATAAAATCGGCAGCCGATGCAATCAAATAAGCGCCCGAGGCGCCGAAATCTTCTATAACGGCATAAACTTTTTTGCTGGGGCTGGATTTTTTCAAATAATTGATCGCATCCCAAATTTGCCTGGCCTGGACAGCGCTGCCACCTGGGCTGTTGATCTTTAAGATAATTGCCTGGGCTTTTTTGTCTTTGAATGCTTTTTTTAGAGATTCTATGACTACTTCGGCATTGGTTTCTTCCCCTGCCATAATAGTGCCTGTAATACTGATCACGGCCGTGTGTTCTTTTTGGGTTAAAGCAACTGGGGACTGCCCCAAATGCCCCACTGGATTACCGGCCTTAAGGGCCAAAAACAAAACCAAGCCTAACACACTGAATTTAAAAAGCATGGCCCAGCGCCTGGCGCGCTTTTGCTCACGAATATACTCTAAGATCAGAGCATTAATTTCTACATTGCTTCGACTATTGCTTTCCATAAAAGTTTCCCCCTGCGGTCGCTAAACTCGCTTCGCTCAGACACGCTCTCCCTTGGGGAAAACTTTTCTGGAAAGCGATCGTTTTATTAGTGGGCATTTGGGTATTCAAATCCTAATTTTACCAAGACTTCTGCCAAATCAGCATCGAGCGCTGCGTGAATGATCAAGGGTTCTTCCCTCTCTGGTAACTGTAGCTCTAAACGGCTGGCATGTAAAAACAGGCGCTTTAAGCCCTGCTGTTTAGACAGAGCCTGATTAAAGTTTTTATCACCATATTTCTCATCTCCGGCAATGGGGTGCCCCGCATGCTGCGCATGGACCCGGATTTGATGGGTTCTGCCGGTGATAGGCTGAGCCTCTACCCAGGTGGCGGATTCTGATACACCCAGCACCCTGAATTTGGTTAAAGCAGCCTGGGCCTCCTGACCATAAGAAACGCGCACCATGCGCTCTCCCGATTGTAACTGATTTTTTTGTAAGGGCGCATCGATGAGCATGGGCTTGTTTTTAGAATTTTCAGGCAACCATTGGCCCTGAACCAAGGCCCAATAGTATTTTTGAACGCCTTTATTGCCCGCTTTGTGATCGTGATTTTTAAGTGCTTCGTGCAAGATTTTGAGGCTAGAGCGTTTTTTTGTAACCATCAAACACCCGGATGTGTCCCTGTCTAAACGATGGACCAATTCTAGTTTTTCGCCCGCGGGATGACAAAGCCTTAAGCTTTCAATAATTCCCAAACTCACGCCACTGCCACCATGAACGGCCCAAGCACCTGGTTTATTCAAAATTAAAAAACCCTCATCTTCGTACAAAATGCGGCTCAATAAGAAATCCGCTGATTTCTTAGACAAGCTGGCTGCTGCTTCCCGTCGCAGGCCTTGTTGGGCTTCTCTGGCGCTTTCTAGGCCGCTGTCTGGCCCCACACCCAAACGCATGGGCGGGATCCTGACCTTGTCGCCCTCTTGCAATCTGTAGGTCTGTTTGATGCGCCCCCCATTTACACGGACTTCGCCACTGCGTAATATCTTATATATGTGGGTCTTGGGAACCCCTTTTAGGGCGGTGATCAGAAAATTGTCGATACGCTGACCTGACAAGTCCTCTGGGATTATGCGATAATGGACTTCTTTCATGCTTGTTCGGACCTTTACTTGCTTTAGTTGTAAGAATACTTGGAAACAAGCTAGAATATACAAAAAACAGGGTACTTGCAAATCCAGTCCCTTTTTAAGACCCAATCCCTAAGGGGATAGGCAAGGGAAAATAAAGGGTCTCTATCTTGGCTATTACTGGCGAGCTTGAATATGCTTTAGTAAAATTACAAGAATAGCCAAATAACTTTAAATATAAACCTAAACAAAACTCATAATTGGTGGTTTTTTACAATGTCAATAAACAGAATGCTTATTAATGCAACCCTAGAGGATGAAATCCGGGTTGCGCTGGTGGATGGAAAATGGCTCTACGATTTGGATATAGAGCGTTTCGGTAAGGAACAAAAGAAGGCCAATATCTACAAAGCGATTCTTTCTCGAGTAGAACCAGGACTGGAAGCCGCTTTTGCCAACTACGGTGCCGAACGGCATGGTTTTTTACCGTTTCGTGAAATTGCACGCGAGTACTGGATCTCTGATGCCAAGCCCCATTCCGCCTACCCACAAGATCAACACAATCAAAGGGACACAGAACGAGCCGATCCTCCCCAAGAACAGCAAAATCAATACGAACAAACAGAGAATCCATACAAAACAGCCCAATACCTAAGCCCTGGCCAAGAATTAATCTTACAAATCGACAAAGAAGAGCGGGGCAACAAGGGTGCAGCCCTCACCACTTATATCAGCCTGGCGGGATCTTACCTGGTTTTGATGCCTAATAACCCTCATGGGGGTGGCATTTCCAGGCGAATCGAAGGCGATGAAAGAAAAGAGCTCCGTGATATTTTAAATGCCCTGAACATTCCAGAAGGCATGAGCGTGATTGTACGCACTGCCGGTTTGGGACGAAACATGGAAGAATTGCAGTGGGATTTGGATGTCCTGATTCAACAATGGAAAAGCATTCAAGAAGCAGCCGCCCAGAATCCTGGTCCCATTCTGCTTCATCAAGAAAGCAATGTGATTTTGAGATCCATTCGGGACCATTTAAAGCCCAATATCAGTGAAATTGTGGTGGATAACCCCCGAGTTTACGAGATGATCGTGGAACACATGCGCATGGTAAGGCCTGATTTTGTTGAAAAAATCATCCTCTACCAAGGCAGTATCCCCTTGTTTAACCATTATGAAGTAGAATCTCAAATCGACTCCGCTTTCAAGCGCGAAATCAACCTACCTTCTGGCGGTACGATTGTAATTGATCACACCGAAGCCCTGATTTCTGTAGACATCAATTCTGCCCGTGCCACCAAGGGAGGAGACATTGAAGAAACCGCTCTGAATACCAATTTAGAAGCGGCCTCTGAAATTGCTCGTCAATTGCGGCTGCGAGATTTGGCCGGCTTAATCGTGATTGATTTTATTGACATGATGAACATTAAAAATCAACGCTTGGTTGAAAACCGCTTGAAAGACGCGCTGGCCATGGATCGAGCAAAAATCCAAACCGGCCGTATTTCACGTTTTGGTTTATTAGAAATGTCCCGCCAACGCTTAAAGCCTGCCTTGGGCGAGCAAAGCCACGAGCCTTGCCCACGGTGTGCCGGATCTGGAAAAATCAGGCACATTGAATCTTTGGCTTTGGAAATTTTACGTCAAGTTGAAGAAAATTTGGTGAAGGGCCGCATCGGAAAAATTCAAATTGAATTGCCGTTATTGATTGCCACTTACCTTATCAATGAAAAGCGCCAAGCGCTTTTAAGCCTGGAACAACAACACCGAATTCCGCTGGTTATTCTTCCCAATATTCATTTGGAAACACCTAATTATGTGATCACTTGCATTAAAAAAAGTGAATTAAGTGCCAAAGATCAGAATATTCCAAGTTATACCTTGGCCTCGCAAAGCCAAAGAAAATCTCAGGCTTTGGTTCAGGAAGATCAACAAAAAATGATGCAAAAACCTAAAATAGAAAGGCCTTTGGTCAATTCTATGCCCACCAAACCTGCCCCCATGCACGTGGAAAAAGCCCTAGAAAACAAATCAAAAGCCAATAATGCCCAAAGCAACGATACAGCCGCCCCCAATGGCAATCATTCACAAGGCTTTATTAAACGTATTTGGGACAGCGTCTTTGGTAGCGAAGATGATGATGAAACGGGCGATGTCAATGGCAATACCATTGAACGCGATACGAATATCAATACCGCGAATGGCTTAAATTTGAATCCGCCTGGCCGAAGCAGACCCCATGGACATAGCCATCATAGCCATCATAGCCAACAGCCACGTGCCTTGAATCAGCGTGGACACCATAACAACCATCACAACAGGCCTGCTCATCAGGGCCAAGGCAGACGCCAGGGGCCAGGGCATCATCAGGCCCAGGGCGATCGCAATAACCATCACCAGGGTCCTGGCATGAATAACATGAACGGCTTAGATGCGCCTCGCAAAAGGCAGCCTCAAGCAGGACCTCAGTCTCATCATCCTGAACATCATGTGCTACCAGAATTTTCTGTCAATGACACTTCGAACAATTCGCCTCATTCTCATGGAGGAACGGGGCAAAATCGACGCAGAAGAAACGGGCACCGCAACCACCATGGCCGACGTTTTCATGGGGGCCAAAATCGCGCAGGCTCAGGCCAAGACAAATCAGGCCCAGGGGAGCGACAGGACAATCCAGCAGTCATTGCTGCGCCACTAGATTGACATCCTCCCCGGCATAAAATACCGGGGATTCCCACTTGCTACGCTTTAGCGGGGAGGTTCCTGCCAAAAACCGTCTCATGACGATTTGCGATCTCTGCGTTTAGAGACTCTACCACTTTTTCAAGCGGCAGAACAAGCTAACCGGGCATGCCCTGCCCTTAGTATGTTCATAGCTGCATTCAGATCGGCATTAACATGCAATCCGCAGGCAGTACAAACGAACTCTGATTGTGAAAGACGGCTGGCTGAGTCCTTATGATGGCAGGAATGGCAAGTTTGAGAGGTATATTTTGGATCGACGACCAGTAAAGATCCGCCCTTCCAAGCCAATTTATACTCTAATTTCTCTCTAAAATTTCCCCAGCCTTGATCCAATACTGATTTATTCAGGCCTGATTTGGCTTTCACTTTCTTTCCTGGAGATTCTTTGGACTGTTTTTTATCAAAGGCATCCATGAAAGCTTTGTCTAAATCTTTCAGTTTTTGCTGTAAAACTTGGGAAGGACAGGCGGCTAAGAAACCATATTCATTAGAACTTTTCCATAGTTTGCTCCAAAAATCCAACTCATAGTAGCGTAAAATACTCGCTTTATTTTTTAATCGGTCTAGATTTAAAAAATAGGCTTTATTCCACAAAAATCTGGCACAACCCAGAAATTGTTTCAATTCCTGTTCCTGCCTGGGCTTTAATCTAAGTTGGACAACATGTCCCTTGCGATGTAGCATGAGTCAATGTTACTCTTGGTCTATGAAAAATTCAACCCAATTTCGAAGAGGAAG
>JBJSZW010000210.1:0-4666 GCA_046090565.1 Gammaproteobacteria bacterium | reverse complement strand
GAAAACATAGAAGGCCTGCAAGGGGCCAGCAGTTAAATTAATTTGATCCTTAGGAACAACCGAGGCAATAGCCAAGGATCCCAATATAGAAATTGCTAAAATAATAGCGGTGGCTAAAAACATGGCTTTGGGATAGCTTTTTTTAGGTTTTATTACACTTCGAACGTGATAAGCTGGAATTTCCATGCCTCCAAATCCTAACAAAATTCCTGTAAAAATAACCAAAGAATTTAAATCAAAACTGGGCAATAGGCTAGCTTCCCCAGTTGCCCAGGACCAATTTAAATAAGTACCAGAATCAGAATATAAATAAACTGCTCCTAGAATAACCAATAAAATAGCTGGAATAATGCTGCCAATAATCACCCCAAGACTGCTAATAGCGCTAGAGACTGAAATTCCTTTAAAATTCGCAATAGTCCCTGTCCAAAGAAAAATAAGCATGGCGCTTAGAATGAAAAATTTGTTTTGGACTAAATCTGAATTAATTAAATAAGCAGTGGTTGTAGCCATAAAAGAAAGGATCGTAGGTAGCCAAACAACGCTTTCAGCCCATTCTAACCAAAGGGCTAGGAACCCAAATTTAGGACCAAAAGCTTCTTTGATCCAAATATAAATACCACCTTGCTTCGGCCAAGCAGAGGCCAATTCAGCGCAAGATAAGGCGACAGGAATTAAAAAGCAAACAGCGGCCACCAAAAAAAAGAAAATACAGGTACTGCCTTCTAGAGCAGTACTAGGGAGATTTCTGAGGCTAATAATCGCAGAAACAGTCATCATAGCCAGAGTAAAGACCCCTATAAAGCGATTATTGGGGCTGCTTTGGGTATTTTCATGAAAGATTTTAGGCATGGTTTCAATTCTCATCATTTCTAATAATTAAACATTGAATCTAAAATGCATGATGTCGCCATCTTGAACCGTATATTCTTTGCCTTCCAATCGCCATTTACCTGCCTCTTTGGCTCCTTGTTCGCCTTTGTAAGTCATAAAATCTTGATAGGCTATGACTTCTGCGCGAATAAAGCCTTTTTCAAAATCGGTGTGGATCACGCCTGCAGCCTCTGGCGCCTTGGCTCCTACGTGAACTGTCCAAGCTCGTACTTCTTTAACTCCCGCTGTAAAGTAAGTCATGAGATTTAAAAGGGAATGTCCAGCACGAATTAGGCGATTTAAGCCAGGTTCTTCTAAGCCTAGATCTTGTAAGAAGCTTGCGCGTTCTTCTGGCGCTAATTCAGAAATTTCAGATTCAATGGCTGCACAAATAGGAACAACTTTCGAATTTTGAGATTTAGCCAAAGCTTCGACTTGGTCAAGCCAGGGATTATTTCTAAAGCCATCTTCTGCAACGTTTGCAACGTATAATACGGGTTTCATGCTGATTAAATGGGTGTTTTTAAATATCAATGCCATTTCATCAGTCATATTAAAAGTTCTAGCGGGTTTAGAAAGATTGAGATGTGCTTCTAAGGCTTGTAAGGCATTCAATTCTTCTTGTGCTGTTTTAGAGCCTTTAGCAAGTTTTTGGGTTTTTTGAATAGCACGGCCCACACTTTCTAAATCGGCCAAAATAAGTTCTGTTTCTATGGTTTCGATATCGCTTAGGGGGTTGATCTTTCCTTCCACGTGGATGATATTGCTGTCTTCGAAACAGCGAACAACATGCACAATCGCATCTGTTTCCCGAATGTGGGATAAAAATTTATTACCCAATCCCTCGCCTTGGGCCGCCCCCTTAACCAGGCCTGCAATATCGACAAATTCCATAGCTGTAGGAATAATTTGTTGAGGTTTGATGATGTCGGCTATGGCATTCAAACGAGGATCCGGCACAGGTACGCGCCCTACATTGGGCTCTATGGTACAAAAAGGGTAGTTTTGAGCTTCTATACCTGCTTGGGTGAGCGCATTAAAAAGAGTTGATTTTCCCACATTAGGAAGACCGACGATGCCACATGTAAATCCCATGTTATTTGCCTTAAATTTTTAGTTATTACTGTGTAAATATTGCATGGCTGAAGACCAGTTACCAGCTAAAATGCTAGGCAAACCAGCACAAGCTTTTGCAAGAGCCTGATTAATTTGGCTTTCTTCATATTTATTGGGTCTGGACAATACATAATCTGCGAGAGGAATCTGTTGATTACTGGGTCTACCAATGCCAATTCTAAGGCGATGAAAATCAGAGGAACCCAATTTGGCTATGATATCTCTCAAGCCATTGTGTCCCGCGTGTCCACCCCCGTGCTTCAAACGAACTGTACCCACATCTAAATCCAACTCATCATGGACGACTAGAATTTTGTCTGGAGGGATTTGATAATACTTAGCCACGGCTAAAACAGCATCGCCACTGAGATTCATATAGGTACTTGCAACACCACACTTAACAGTGCCAAAATCGGTTAAAAAGGCTTTGAGCTTTGCTTCAAAACGAGGTTTTAGGCCCTCTTGTTCGAACAAAGCGGCCAGAAACCAAACTCCGACATTGTGTCGAGTGTTTGTATAATCGGGGCCTGGATTACCCAGGCCCATGATTAATTGTATTGCCATAAATAGGCCGTCTTAGGTTAAGTGGCTTATTTTTTTTCTTTCTTAGCGGGCGCTGCTGCTGCCGGTTTAGCGGCTGTAGTAGACGCTGTTGTAGCTGTGGCTGCAGGTGTAGCTGTTTCAGCTTCTTCGCTAGAAGCTCTAGGCATATGAATACTTACGACAGGAAGATCGTTTTCACCAAATTGTAGAGCTGTAGAGGTTGCGCTTTCTGGTAATTTCAAATCAGAAATATGCAGGGTCGTGTCTAAATCTAACTCTGTGATATCCACGCTGATGAATTCAGGCAATTTGGCTACCTGGCAACGAATTTCAATATCAGACATATGATGATTAACCAAACCACCTTTTCTAACACCAACAGCTTTGTCCTGATTAACAAAGTGTAGAGGGACTTTGATATTGATTAAATCCGTAGGCTTAACTCTTTGGAAATCGGCGTGCAGTACTTCTTTTTTATAAGGATGTCTATGTAAATTCTTTAAAATGGCCTGTTGTTTTGTTTGATCGGGGTAGTGCAAAGTTAAAATATGCGTGTAGATCGCCTCATGTTCTAAGGCATGCATGAATTTTTTGTGATCCAGCATTACAGGATTCGGGGTACTATCACCCCCATAAACAATGGCTGGGAACTTGCTTTCTTTGCGACGTAGGCGGCGGCTCGCACCTTTCCCTAAATCACTTCGAAGCTCTACTTGGAAATCGAATTGTGCTTTCACGAGAGTATACTCCTGAGTTGTATAGAATAATTAAAAATAAAATACCTTCCTGCGACCGAAAGGACCTCCCATTGTATAAAAAATGAGAGGCGATGGCAAGTTGCACTGTTGCCGCAGTCCTGGAGGGATTTCTAGGGTATAGAAAATATTTTCAAGCTTTATTTTTTGAATTGGTAGCCAGGGCTTTAGCCCCCTCATCCCCAATTTGGTTGTACCTCAAATCAAGGCTACTTAGGCTCTCATTAGCAGCCAGGGCTACTGCCCCCTCAGGCCCAAGTACTAAAATTTTAAATGGGGGCCTGGATTTTTTCTAGGCCCTTTTTTCGTTCTTAAATTTAATTTTTCAAAAATATTTTTTCTAGGACATCCGATAAATTGCAAGCTTAATCAGAACCCAAAATATTTTAGAATTTCAAAGAAAATGTTCGGAAAGACTCAAAGGTTTGAGACCTTGGTAGGAAACATCAAAAAAGCCTGAAATGGAAAAGTTTCTGGTCAAGATTTTCTTAGGTAATTCTGAGCCAAAGCTATTGACATAAATAAAAATATATGTTTTAATCACTAAAATCAATTAAAATCAATTAAAATCAATTAAAATCAATAATTAATCATCAATCCCTATAAATTTGGAGTCATTACAATGAAATTTAGCACCGAAAAATGGCAGGAACTGCGGCTCAGCATCGAAGGCAACGAATATAAAACCCAAGATCTGGACTTATCTGATAAAGAACTTTCTGATAGGGATATTCTAGAACTTTGCAAAGACCTAAAATTCAATACCTTCATTAAAAAAATTAATTTGAGGCACAACCGAATTGGGGATGAGGGGGCCACAGCCCTGGCTGCCAATAGTACCCTAATCAGCCTTGATTTGGGGTTCAACCAAATTGGTCCTCAAGGGGCGGTAGCCCTGGCTGCCAATAGGAGCCTACGTAGCCTTCATTTGGGGTTCAACCAACAAATTGGTCCTCAAGGGGCGGTAGCCCTGGCTACCAATGGGAGCCTAATCAGCCTTGATTTGTGGTACAACCGAATTGGGGATGAGGGGGCCAAAGCCCTGGCTGCCAATAGTAGCCTCAATAGCCTTAATTTGTGGGGTAACCAGATTGGGGATGAGGGGGCTAAAGCCCTGGCTGACAATGGGAGCCTCAGTAGCCTTGATTTGGGGGACAACGAAATTGGGGATGAGGGGGCCCGAGCCCTGGCTGCCAATAGTAGCCTAAATAGCCTTAATTTGATGATCAACCGAATTGGGGACAAGGGGGCCGAAGCCCTGGCCACAGCCCTGGCTGCCAATAGGAGCCTACGTAGCCTTAATTTGAGGATCAACCAAATTGGGGATAAGGGGGCCGAAGCCCTGGCTCGCAATACGAGCCTAAGGAGCCTTGATTTGA
>JBJSZW010000209.1:0-4602 GCA_046090565.1 Gammaproteobacteria bacterium | reverse complement strand
GCCTGCCCTGGGTAGGATTTGAAGCTCTGGGTAGCGATGCAAAAGCGCATTCACCAAGGTGCCATCTTTTTGGCCTGCGCCTGGATGGACTGTTAGGCCTGCTTGTTTATTAATAATGATTAAATCAGCATCTTCGTAAATAATCTCTATTGGCAAATCCTCCGGCTCCCAATCTTGGGGTTCTTCGATTTCACAGTCTAAAACAATTTCAGAGCCTTCGAGTACTTTTTCTCGAGGTTTTTTAATTTCTGAATTTACTTTAACTTTGCCTTCTAAAATCCAATTCTTTAAGCTTTCCCTTGAAAATTCAGGACATAAATCTGCCAATGTTTTATCGAGGCGTCCTCCAGCTTGTTCTGCTGTAATCACAAACCTTTTATTTAAATGCATGGGCTTTTCCTGGGTAAGCATTATAAATTTTATTTATTTTGCCTGTTAATCTTGTTTTTAAATTTTGTTCCAAAGGGCGGTTATTTTCTAAACTCAAGTTGTTTATTTTAGATTCTAATTGGTTTTTTAAACCCAAAATTTTTTGCCCACGCATGATTTGTTTGTGCACATCAACAATTCTTTCTAGAAGATCTAGAATCTCTATATAATCTCTTCTTAGTTTAGGAATAGGACAAACATCTAATTCTTTTTTTAGAAAAACTAAGTTTTTATCGAATAAATCCCTTTGATCTAAACCTGTTTCTCCCAAATTTTCTAAAATCGCTTCTAAATGTTCTCTTATTTTTTGAGCTGAATCAGAGCGCTTTTTTGTTTCTTGACCATACTCCCAAAGCAATTTTAAAGTGCGTGATTTGTATTCTGCTTGTAATTTAGAATTTCTGTATTCTACATCAATTTCTTCAAAACGGCCTGATTTTTGAAATTTATCAATGGTTCTTCGGATGCCTTTTAGCTCTAAATCAGAAGCCCAAGCGATTTCGGGAATAAAGGCTTCTAACCCTAAATTTTCTATGAGATGCTGTTGTTTCAAAGAGATCTCTGAATCTAAATGGTAGAGCGCCGTTCCAAAACCCTCGCATTTTGATCCTGCATCTAGCATGGCCAATAAAATTCGGCCCCTTTCTAAAACCTTGGGATTGGCCTCTAAAAAAGTAAGGATGTCCTCTAATCCAGAATATAATTCACCATCTTTTATAAAATCAACCGGATTAATGGCTAACATATTCATAGCAACTGCATACAATAAAGCCATTAGATCGTCCGCTTTTTCCAAAACCATTTCTGATTTTTTTAATTTTTGGCTAGAATTGAGAGGATCTTTTATTTCATTCGGATTTAAATGCCTGGGATCATCCGGCGCATGGTGCTGACCTAACCTAATGCCAATTTCTTGCCTTCTTGCAAATCTTTCATCCAGATCTTCTGTTGTCATCAAAAATGGATACAAAGGCAGGCCTCGCATTAGATCTTCTTCTATGTTCTCTAAAGTCCTAAAATCTTCATTAATAGATTTAAAAGACTGTTCTAAATTGCTTGCGCTAAAAAATCTAGCTTTTTTAGGATCAGGATTATCCGCATAGAATACAGGATCTAATATTAAATCTTGCGTAATAAAATCAAAAAATAAACTATGAATGGTTTGTAAGAATTCTAATTTTTTAGACATATTAAAGCCTCGCTTTTACTGGCATTCTACTCTAAAGAGCCCCTTAGGGCAACTTGATAAAAAAGCTAGAACACCTTAGATTGCTCTCTGTTTTCTTAGAAATCAGGCTTTTTTTTGGGTATTCTAGGTCTATTTTTATTAAATCTTTGGGGTAGCTAATTTGCCAAGCAAAAATAGGCTCCAATAAAGTATTCGGATTGGCCTTGTCTGGGTGTACCACCAAGGTATTTTCCCGCATTAAGGCCTTGTTTTTTAGGAAATACTTGTAATGGCTCACCGTACAAGCCGCTATTCTAAAATGCAAATGATTGATATTTCTTATTTTTTTTATTTCTTTTAAACTGTATTGGTTGCTTATTTTTCTAAAATGAAGCACGCCGCTTTCTGTGCTGTAGGTACGATCGGTATTAAAGCTATAAAGGCCATTCTCTTCCGTCACTACCCATATTAAATCGGGATCAAGACTTTTGGGATCAAGCTTTAATTTTACAAAATCATTATTGAAAATAGGTGCATCATTTTCGGATTTAAAACGATACATTGGAGAGCCTAAACGATCCGAATCCCATTCAAAAAAACCGCATTTTTCAATGACATAAGGTACTTGAATCAAATTGCTGCTCAAGGTATTTGAAGGTTCTTCATAGCCGATGAGATTCGAAAAATCTAAACTATTTTTAGGGACAGTTCTAGACAAGTCTAGTTTTAAAAGCTCTAAACTTAAATCTAATTTATAATAAAAATCTAAAGTAGCCTGAAATTTATAATAATGCTTAAGCGCAATAACAAAAAGCTGGCTGGCCATGACTACCAATAAGGCCCCTATACTGGTTACCAGTATTAAATCCAAGAAGGCAAAGGCTTTTTTAAATTTTTTATTTATCTTTGAGCTTCTTGCGTCCATTTTTGATGACAAACACGATGTTCTACTTTTTGAATCAGGCTTAGATTGGTTTGAATCCAGGTATTAAACTGCAAGACCTGGAGAGAGAAAAGCAAGAGGGCAATCAAAAGGTCAAACCATAACATGATAGAATACTATTAGGCCTGAGCAACTACTGCTTTGCTTTCTTCTAATTCTGAATGTGCTTGTATTTTTCGACCTAAAATAAGCACACAATAAATCCAGAGTACTAACATAGCGAAGAAAATAATGGCCACATAGGGGATCACATTTTGAACGCCTACCAAATAAAAAAACAGAATTTGATAAATCAAAGCGCCACCAGAACGACCAATCCAACCTGTAACACCATCTACAATGGCTTTTCCACGTCTTTTATCTTTGATGCTTAAAGGAATGAAAGCAATTTCTTTAGTCTCATCAAATACGGTATACTTAGTCGATCGTCCCAGGCAAATTTGAATAGAGCTTAATACTGAAACAAAAGACATTAAACTCATATTCAAGCTACTAGCAAAAACTGCTAATATTGAATTTTCACCCGCAAACCAAGTTCCAAATAAACACAGGCCAGTTAGTAACCAAACCACAGGTGCAATCAAAGCAGCCCTGGTCCAACCAAATAACTGAAGCGCGTTTCCGCAAACAAAAATAGCCAAGAAAGTTGATACCAGACCCGTCCACAAACTGACATCATACATTTTGTGGGTCATTTGATCATGACGACCTTGTGCGGCATGTTGGATCTGATCCGCCCAAATCACTTCAGATAAATTGTAAATAATATTGTAAGCAATCACCATTAAAGCAATACAAAGCAAATATTTTGATTTTACGATGGATTCAGCCGCTTCGATAAAGCCTATTTTGGCTTTCTTTTCTTTTAATTGAAATTTATTTCCCAATAAGTTCTTATTTTGCCAAACAATATGCTTGTAAAGAGCCATAATGACAAGGCCTGAAACAAAACAAACTATTGTAACTAAAAAAACACTTTGCATCACAAGATCATGGGCATAAGGCAAACCTGGCAGTGGTTTCTCTAGTGTAAAGCATGTTTTTCCCAAATAGCCCGAAGCAATGCCCGATAGATTGGCTGAAAGCACAAAGCTACCATAAAAACGCTTAGCTTCTTCAATGCTAGTCACTTCATTAGCAAACCCCCAAAATAACATAGCGAGCACAACAGAAGACCATAATTCTGAAAGCAAATAGAATAAAGACAGGTACCAGTGTTTAACCAAAATAGAAAGTCCCTGCATTGCTTCTGGTAAGACAGCTTGTAAAAAATTGGACGCTTTTTCAAGGCTTAGGGATTCTGCATTTGGTAAAAATACACTAGAAAATAACATGTAATAGCCAATAAAAAAACTAATCGTAATATAAAAAATAGCATCACGATCCAACTTTTTTGTGAGTGTTGTATAAATATAGGTGATCAAAAAAGCCCCTGGCAAAACCACCCATAATTTTAAAAATGGAATAATCCCTGCACCCAAAAGACCAGAGGCATTAACCAGCAAAGCTGTTTTGGAAGGGCGCATTAAGTTGTAAACAAAAGCTATGAGGAAAAATACCAGAAGCATAGGCAAAATACGTTGGTGCTCTGCCCTTCCATACACCGGCCAAACCAAATGCCTGAGCTTTTTAAGCCATTGCGTGGTAGTCAGAGTCATGCTTTCTTCCTCGGATTTTATCTGTATCTGGGCTTGCTTTATTGTCCATATTGATGCTGGGATCTCCAACGGCAACTTCTTCATCAATCGACTTGTCGACTAATTTTCCTAAAGCAAATACAGAATAAATCCACAAGCCAATCACAATAAACATGATGACTGCAACATAAGGAACTGTTTGGTCTAAATTATTGGCACAAATGGGAAGCAAGATTTGATAGATCACAGAGCCACCGGATTTTCCAAAACGAGATCCAATCCCATCGATAACTGCCTTGCCTTTACGTTTGTTTTCTTGAGACAGGGGAATGAACACAATTTCCTTGGTTTCATCAAAAACAGTGTATTTGCTGGCGCGTCCTAAACTGATTTGGGCCGCCGCAAAAAACAATAACATGCTTAAG